>JANOHG010001344.1:0-3810 GCA_031406375.1 Archangiaceae bacterium
GGTTCTTCTCGAGCTTCATCCGTTCACGCTCGAGGTTCGCCACTTCCTTCTTTGGCAACCGGTCGTAGGTGCCGTCTTCCTTCATTTTCTCGATCGTCTTGAGGCGATCGATGCCCTGCTTGATCGTCTTGAAGTTCGTCAACGTCCCGCCGAGCCAACGACTGGTGACGAAGAACTGCCCCGAACGCCGGGCCTCTTCCTGCACGACATCCTGCGCTTGCTTCTTGGTGCCCACGAAAAGCACCGAGCCTCCGCGCGAGGTGATGTCGGCGACGAAGCGAAATGCCGCCCGTGCCATCGCGACCGTCTTCTGGAGGTCGATGATGTAAATGCCGTTACGGGCGCCGAAGATGTACGGCTTCATCTTCGGATTCCAGCGCTTGGTCTGGTGACCGAAGTGAACTCCGGCCTCCAACAATTGGCGCATCGTGATGCCACCTGCGGGAGCCATCTGCTGCTGAGTCGTCTCTTCCATGTTCGGTGAAGTCTCTTTCGTTGAACTGCGGGTTCGGTTGATCCTCCACGGCCGCTTGATGAGGCACTGGCACCCTCTTCCTGGAGGATTCCAGAAAGCACCGGGGAGTCAGCACGGACGTGTGTGTATTTTTGCGGCCACTTCGCCCGAACTGCGACGAAGCGTTATCGCGTGTAACAAACCCCTTTCACAGAAACAACAGCGGTCAGTAACAGCTCAGAGCACTGGTGAAAGTTCCCGCAGGCGTGGATCCCGAGCCTGAGTAGTAGAGGCGTTTGAAGGGCGCCCAATTCGTCAACCCCTCCTTGTTGCCCGGTCGGCACGACGCCGGCTGCCCGGTACACGTGCCTGTCGTCGCAGACACTTCAACCAAGCTTCCGTTTGGGCTCTTCACCCCCGCGAAGTCCGTCTGCCGGGTCATCACCTGGCGGGTGAAGGTGGTCCCGGTAGGGTCGACGTCGTACCGCACCGCCGACATCCACACCTGCGTGGCAGTGACACTGGCGCGTGGGCGCTGAATCGACGCGGCCCCATTCAACGTCCCATCGGACAAGTAAGCGAAGTTGTACGAGGGCGCAGTGGTCAGCCAGTACTCGAGGTCGGCCCTTGGTGCGGTGCCGGTGTCCCGCATCACGTAGCTGACGAAATACTGATCAGCCGCCGCGCTGCGGAAGAATACAATCTCGGGCGCATCGACCGTTTGCGTGCCGGCGTAGGTGCGAACGGTGGTCTCGGCGCTCTTCAAGAGCCCATCTTCGTCGACGGTGAATTGGGTGATGATTCCTGGTGCGGTGCGCCAAGCGACACCCAGCTTGCGGTAGGAGCCCGCCGGTGGGCACGTCTGGCTCGTCACCCAATCCTGGTGCGTCGAATCGGCACCCAGCCCAGAAGGATAGGTGGCCGTGTTCGGAAACAGCAGCGGCGCGGGCAGAGCCCCTGCGGCACACCCTGGCTGACGGATTGCCCAAGCTCCTTCGACGAAGCACGCCTCGACCCGCGCGAGCTTGATTCCAACGCCGGCCTCCCTCCAGATCAACGTCACCCGCCGCCCGTCGCCTCGCACCAACCGCAGCGAATCGATGGTTCCAGGCGCAGCAAACTGGCTCCATAGCTGGGCGCGCTTCACGCCGGTCGCCGCATCCATGTAGTTGAGGTCGATGTCGTAGTCGGGCCCAGTGTATTTGTAGAGGCCGGCGATGATGAAGCCGTCGCCCGCCTGAGCAAGATCGATGTCGGTGTACGCGAGGCCGACCGAGCCGGTACCCGGCGAGCCCACCGGAGCGCCAGTGATGCTCAGCGGCTGGAAGTAGAGGCCACCCGTGCTTCCTCCCATCGCCATTCCACCCCCCACCCACGCATCGGTGCCGCCGCTTGCGTTGCCGCCTCCGGCACAGCCCGCGGCAGAGTAGTAATACGGCTCGACCTCGATGTCGGACCACGCGGTGGTGCTGACGTCGTTTGTCGAAGCCAGCGCCGGCTCGTCAACCACCCCATCGCAGTCGTTGTCGAGGCCATCGCACGCCATCGCAGTTGCAGGCCCCGCCACCGCGCTGCAGGTCACTGCCAGCTGATTCACCGTGCAAATCATCGTACCGCTGCGCAGACACACCCCCAGCCCCGCGGTGCAAGTCTGACCCTTGGTGGGAAACGGCTCGTCAACGGCGCCATTGCAGTTGTCGTCGAGTCCGTTGCACACCTCGTTCGCGTTCGGGCGCACCGCCGCGTTGGTGTCATTGCAGTCGGTGTTGTTGGCCGCCTTGCCCGACACCGGCCCGCAGCTGGCCTGAGCGGCACTGGCCACGGCGCCGAACCCGTCGCCGTCGGCGTCGGTGTAGTAGTTGTTTGTCGGCAGGCCTTCGTCGATTCCTCCGACGCAGTTGTCGTCGACGGCGTTGCAGACTTCCATCGCGCCTGGCTTCACCGCCGCGTTGCTGTCGTTGCAATCGGTGTTGCTGGTGACCCGGCCGGCAATCGGAGAACACGAGTTGATGGGCGTCGCCGCCATTGCGCCGTACCCATCGCCGTCGAGGTCGGGGTAGTAGTTTTGGGTCATCGTCCCGTTGTCGACCAGCGTGTCGCAGTTGTCGTCGATGCTGTTGCACGCTTCGATCGCGCCGGGGTGAATCGAGGAGGCCGCGTCGTTGCAGTCGGTGTTGTTGGTCACTTTGCCTGCCACTGCTGCGCACGCGCTGTGCGCGATCGCCGTGGTCGAGCCATACAAATCACCGTCGGCATCAGTGTAGTAATTGACGAAAGTCTGGCCTTCGTCGGTCGAAAGGTTGCAGTTGTCATCGATGCCGTTGCACACCTCGGGCGCGCCTGGCTTGACGGTAAACAACCCATCGTTGCAGTCGCCGTTGTTGGTGACCCGCCCTGCAATCGGATGACAGGCGTTGATTGGCATCGCGCTCTGGTTGCCGAAGGTGTCACCGTCGTTGTCCGGCCAGTAGTTTTGAAAGGTGAGCCCCTCGTCGACCTGAACGTTGCAGTTGTCGTCGACGCTGTTGCAGACCTCAGCGGCGCCCGGCTTGATGGTGGCGTTGCCGTCGTTGCAATCGGTGTTGTTCGTTACCCGTCCGGCGATCGCGGCGCAGCTGCTGAGCCCAGCGCCTGAGCCAAAGCCATCTCCGTCGTTGTCGACGAAGTAGCTCTGGAATGTCAGCCCGTCGTCTGCGGTGCCGTTGCAGTTGTCATCCACGCCATTGCACAACTCTGACGCTCCAGGCTTCACCGTCGGGTTCATGTCGTTGCAGTCGGTGTTGTTGGTTACCTTCCCCGCTACCGGCAGGCAGGCATTCTGCGCTGTGGTACCGGCTTTGCCGAAGCCGTCTCCATCGCCATCGACGTAGTAGCTGGCGAAAGAAAGTCCTTCGTCGATCTGCCCGTTGCAGTTGTCGTCGACGGCGTTGCAGGTCTCTGGAGCGCCGGGCTTCACCGTCGGCGCGCTGTCGTTGCAATCGGAAGAGTTGGTCACCTTGCCCGCGACAGGAGCACAAGCAGACTCGGACGCTGCACCGTCGCTGCCGAAGCTGTCGCCATCGACGTCGGGGTAGTAGTTCTGAAACGAGATTCCGTTGTCGACCTGCCCATCGCAGTTGTCGTCAACCTTGTTGCACAACTCGCTGATTCCGGGCTTCACCGTCGGGTTGCTGTCGTTGCAGTCGGCCTTGTTCGGCACCCGACCTTGTTCCATCGCCCGACAGCTCGAGATCGCTGTACTCGCGCTGTCGCCGAAGCTGTCGCCATCGGCATCGACGTAGAAATCCTGAAAGGGCACCCCATTGTCCTTCACCCCGTCGCAGTCGTCGTCGATGGCGTTGCAGGTCTCTGCGACT
>JANOHG010001345.1:0-2210 GCA_031406375.1 Archangiaceae bacterium
GAGATCGTTGCCTCGTTAGGCTTCGGCTGGGTGATGAACAACCTGCTGGACAACAACCGCATGGCGGCGGTGTCCTGACCTGCCGCCGACACGACCAGCGGGCGTTCACCAAGAAGCGCCAGGGTATAGGCGATGTTCCCCGCGACGCCGCCGCGCATCTTCTTCATCGAATCGACGAGAAAGCTCACCGTGAGCATGTGGACCTTGTCCGGAAGGATGTGGTCCGAGAACTTCCCGGGGAAGTTCATGATGTAGTCGTAAGCAAGCGAGCCGGTCACAATGATGCGCATGCGCGGTGATTACCCTACGGCTGTCCGGAACACGAGCCGCTTCCCACGCGCGGCGTCTAGCGCGAAAAAACACCGTTGATCAGGTCGCGGTTCAGCTCGGCGATGACCTTGACCGGGATCTGTTTCGGACAGGCCGCCTCGCACGAAGAGAGGTTGCTGCACGTCCCAAAGCCTTCGGCGTCCATCTGCATCGTCATCGCCTGCGCGCGCTTGGTCTGCTCGACCTGCCCTTGAGGAAGGTGACGCAGATGTGACGCCTTCGCGGCCACGAACAGCATCGCCGAGCCGTACTTGCACGCGGCGACGCACGCGCCACAGCCAATGCACGCCGCCGCATCCATCGCCTGCTCGGCCTCGATCTTCGACACCGGCAGCGTGTTCGCGTCTGGAGCACCTCCGGTGTTCACCGACACGTATCCGCCCGCTTCGATGATCCGATCGAACGACGAACGATCTACCACCAGATCCTTCAGCACCGGAAAAGCCTGCGCCCGCCACGGCTCAATCCAGATTTCATCGCCGTCGTTGAAGTGACGCATGTGCAACTGACAGACGGTGACCCCCTTCTGGCCGCCGTGGGGCTGACCGTTGATCACCATGCTGCACATGCCGCAGATCCCCTCGCGACAGTCGTGATCGAACGCGATCGGATCCTCGCCCTTCATCGTCAGCTCTTCATTCACCCCATCGAGCATCTCGAGGAAGGACATGTGTGGGCTCACGTTCGATGCCACGCAATCCTTCATCGCGCCTGGCTGGTTACGGCCGGCCTGCCGCCAGACATGCAGCGTCAACGTCATCGCCTTGCCGCTCATTTGTAGCTCCGCGTCGCGAGGTGAACGTTCTCGAACGCCAATGGCTCTTTGTGTCGAATCGGCGGCTTCCCCTCCTGGTATTCCCAGACGCTGACGTGACAGAACTGGTCGTCATCGCGTCTGGCCTCGCCATCTTCCGACTGATGCTCTTCGCGAAAGTGGCCGCCGCAAGACTCATCGCGATCGAGCGCGTCGAGCACCATCAGCTCGGCGAAGTCGATGAAGTCGGCGACCCGCCCGGCCTTCTCGAGCGCCATGTTCAGATCTGCATCGCTGCCGGGAATGTTGAGGTTCTTCCAGAACTCTTCTCGAAGCTTCGGGATCTCGACCAGCAGTTCCTTCAGGCCCTTTTCGTTGCGGGCCATGCCGCATTTGTTCCACATCAGGTTGCCGAGCTCGCGGTGAAAGCTGTCGACAGTTCGCTTGCCCTTGATCGCCATCAACTTCTTCACTTGGGCGTCGGCCGCAGCCAGACACCGCTTGAATTCCCAATGCTCGGTGGTGACCTTCGGCTGCTTCGCGCTCGCGAGGTAATCGCCAAGCGTATACGGCAACACGAAATAGCCGTCGGCCAGCCCCTGCATCAGCGCGCTGGCTCCGAGACGGTTGGCGCCGTGATCGGAAAAATTGGCTTCGCCCACCACGTGCAAGCCAGGCACGTTGCTCATCAGATTGTAGTCCACCCACAATCCACCCATCGTGTAGTGCACCGCAGGGTAGATGCGCATCGGCGTTCGGTAAGGGTCCTCGCCGGTGATCGTCTTGTACATGTCGAAGAGATTCTCGTAGCGCTCGCTGATCGTCTTGTGCCCGAGCCGCGCGATCGCGTCCTTGAAGTCGAGGTACACCCCAAGGCCTCCTGGGCCTACTCCGCGGCCTTCGTCGCAGACCTGTTTGGCGGCCCGCGACGCGATGTCGCGGGGGGCCAGGTTCCCGTAGCTGGGGTATTTCCGTTCGAGGTAGTAGTCGCGCGCTTCCTCCTGAATCGTCGCTGGGTCCCGCGCGCAATCTGCCTTGGCTTTCGGCACCCAGACCCTGCCGTCGTTCCGCAGCGACTCGCTCATCAGCGTGAGCTTCGATTGGTAGTCGCCCGACTGGGGAATGC
>JANOHG010001357.1:0-1224 GCA_031406375.1 Archangiaceae bacterium
ATCATCAGCAACAAGGACAAGTTCAAGAACGTGTCCGTTCCGGCACAACACGACGAGTAAGCGGTTTCCATACCTTGGCCCCTGGTTGCAGGAACCGGGGGCCAAGCAATGATGTCGGTACGACAACTCTTTACGCGAAACGGAGTGAAACATGGCCGGTGGTATGGACCTCGGCACATCGAGCAAGGGCGGGAAGAAAGCCCTCGATGCTGCCATCAACCTCGTTCCCTTCATCGACTTGATGGCGGTGACGATCAGCTTTCTCATCATGACCGCCGTGTGGACTCAAATTGGACGCCTGCAGGTGTCTCAGTCCGGAGGCCCGTCGACCGACGAGCAGAAGGAGGAGACGAAGACGGTGCCGGTAACGCTGTTGATTACCGACAAAGAGCTCAAGCTCACCGTGGGTGGTTCCGTTTATGACCCGATGCCTTTCGTGCGCGACACGAAGGGTCGGCTCGACCTCGAGAAGTTGAAGATTAAGATTAAGGAAGTGCGCACCAACCTTCCTGATCAGCAGTCAATTACTTTGCAGACCGAAGACGCGGTCAAGTACGACGACCTGGTGAAGATCATCGACGAGATAATCGGAGCTGGGTTGCCTTCCATTCAGGTTTCTCCGGCGATGGGCTGAAGGAGCACGAGCAATGATCAAAGTTCCAGGCAAGCGCGTCGGCAAACGACTCGAGCACAGCAAGGTGTTCGGCAGTCATCTTCAGCACAAGATTACCCAGAACGCGGATCTGCTCATCACTCCGCTGGTCGACATGTTCGTCATCATCGTGCTTTTTCTGATCGCCAACTTCTCTGCCACTGGCGACGTGCTGATGATGAGCAAGGACATCGTGCTGCCCGAGGCTGCGAACGTTCAAGACGTTCAGCTGGTGCCAGTGGTGATGATCTCGATGGAGCAGGTGTCGATTTCGGGGATGGTGATCGGCCGGGTCGACGACCTCGTTCGCGAGGAATACCTCAACATTCCCGCGCTGGAAGAGAAACTGCGCGACATGAAGAAGCGCGACGAAGACCTTCATTCCTACGCGAAGGATGGCGAAGGCGGGTTCAAAGGCGACATCAACATCCAGGCGCACAAGGAAGTGCAGTTCAAAATCATCAAGCGGGTGATGTTCAGCTGCGCGTCGGCTGGCTACAACAACATCAACTTCGCGACGATGCAGCTGGGCGGCGGCAAGGACAAGCCAGGGGAAACGGCCGCGGCGACTC
>JANOHG010000009.1:0-2086 GCA_031406375.1 Archangiaceae bacterium
ATCGCTGCAACGGACCCGGTTTCCGTGATCGCCACCTTCAAGGAAGCTGGCGTGCATGGGCGCTTGCGCCTGCTCGTCGAGGCCGAGAGCTTATTTAATGATAGTACGGCGGCGGTTGCCGCAACGTAAAGACGACCGGCAGCTGGGCGACGACGATCGCCAGCAGCAGCCCTTCGAGGCCGTGGAAGCCGAGGGTGGGCATCAGAACCACCGCGCCCGATTGCACCGCGAGCAGCCCGCGCGCCAACCAAAGGGGCAACCGCGCGTGGAAGCCGGCACCGACGTACGCCGCTCCGTACACCACCCAGGGAATGATCCAGGCGCGTTGATCCGCCGGGCCCATCGACAGCAGCTTCGTGATTCCGACGAACGCCCAGATGAGGAATCCGACGCCGCGCAACCAGGTATCGGCGCGGCCCAGCTGTGCGTACGTCTCTCGGCCCATGGAGTGCTCATCCTATTCGGCAGAGAATTTCAGCTCTCGCTGATTTCCGAATGGGCTGGAAGTCACATGTGGGACGAAACCGCGGCGGCAGTCGATCGCCGTTGAGCTAGAGGTCACCATGGCATCGAGGGATGCCGCGATGCATAGGACCCATGCTGTCGCTGCGCTGATGCTCGCTGTGGTCCTGGCAGGAGGTCTCCTCGCACTTCGGTGAATTCCGCGCGGGCGAGAATCGACGTCGGCGCCGGCCGCAGGAGTCTGCTCGGGGGAGGCAGGTCTGGGCGCGCGCTACCTCGCGTACCACTCGACGACTTTGGGGTGGGCTTTCACGGCTTCGAGCAGCGCAAGCAGCTTGGGATACGGCCTAAAGGTCTCGGGCGGTATGTGGTCGATGGTTCCCTTGAGCAGCGGCCCCAGTGCGACGAACAGCTTGAGGTCTGCGACGCTCAAGGCGGAGCCGCCCACGAAGGGGCCAGTGATCTGCTTTTCGATCTGGCCGGCCCACTCGGGGAAGAACCCGCTCGCGAGCGCCTCTCGGGCCAGCTTCTTCTCAGCGGGATCCTTGATCCTGGCAGTGGGGCCGAGGCGGGCGCGCATCTCTTCCACCGAGCACATCACTGCGACGTGTCGAGCAGACTCCCACGCGTCGGCCGGGAGCAGGCCGTGCTCAGCGCCGAGCATCTGGAGGATCGCGTTCGACTGTGCGAGCGGCGGCTTGCCCTCGCTGCTGAAGATCGGCAGCGCGCCGAAGGGAGACGAGGCCCTTCGTTGGTCCCACTGCGATCGGTTGAGCCGTTCATCAATGAAAGGGACACTCGCAATGAACAGGGCGAGACGGCATTCTTCGCCGCGGCTTGTCGGAATGTCGAAGTAGGTGAGCGTCGGTTTGGTCATAGGTGGCCACGGTAAACGCCCCGTGCAAACCGCGCCCGAAAAATGGGCTCAGGCCTCATGCATCTGGGACGAAATGGTTCCTCAGCTCGCCGACAATTACACAGGTGCCCAAGCCGGTGTGCTCGAGTAGTGGAAACCCAATGAAATATTTGTGCAGAAGTTGTGCAAGGAGGGACCCAAACCGACGCACGCCGGCATCGCACTCGACCTACGCCAGGTCCTCACCTACGCATCATCTCTTCCATCATCGCGATCAACGCATCGACCTGCAAAAAGGTGACCTCGACTTCTCCGAACTTGAGCCTTGCCATGTCCTTGATCGCGACTTTCTGCTTGGCCTCCAACCGGGTGCCATCGCAAAAGGTACCGTTCTTACTTTCGGCATCGCAGAGGATCCACCCTTTGGCGTCTTTCTGAATCCAGGCGTGAAAGCGGCTGACGCTGACATCGTCGAGAGCAATGTCGTTGGTGTCGATGCGGCCGACGGTGACCCCCATCGGAAAGGCGTTTTGCTTCGAAGGATCTTTTCTCACGTCGAAGACCAGCGCTTCCCCTTCGTGGGGGCGCGACGGGCCGACGCCTGCGTGGGTGCCCTGCCAACTCTGGCCTGAGGCCACGGTCGGAGGTGCCTTCCAGATCAAAACCGGATGCTGAAACGATTCTCGGAACGCGTTTCGATCGCGCAAGAATTCGGACGCGAGCCTGGTGAGTGAGCGGGCCATATGTGCGTACGAAGACTAAGATCAC
>JANOHG010000058.1:0-7049 GCA_031406375.1 Archangiaceae bacterium
CGAGCTTGCCACGACCCTTGAGCGCATCTGCTTCGCGGCCCAGCGCTCCGGGGCACTTGCGCAGCAGAGGCAACAAGGCATCGGCGTCGTTCGAAGCGTCTCGACGACGAGCGACGTCGTACCGCAGCGTCAACGCTTCGCAGTTCCCTGGCCGCTGTTGCTCGGCGGCTAAAGCGGTGGCGACGGCCTGTGCGTCAATCCCCAGACCCAGCTCGACCCGCGCCTGCAACTCGAGCACAGGAGCCCCTGGCGGGCTGTGCGCCCCCCGCGCGGTCTTCAAGATGTCGAGCGCATCGAGATGTCGGCCGTCGTCAAGCGCGAGCACCGCAGTCAACAGGTGCGCGTGCACCAGACCTTTGTCCTTCGCCACCGCCGCCTCGAGGTCTCTCGTCGCACGGCCGCGAGCGACCTTGGTCGGCACGGTTCGGTCTGCCAGCAGAAGCTCGGCTTTCAAGACTGCCACCACCGCTCCGCTGTAGGCATCGGGCAGGGTGGAAATCAGCCGCTTCGCACCGTCGCTGTCACGGTTCATCGCGTCTCGCGCCGCGACGAATCCCGCCAGTGCGCCACCGCCTTCGCCTGCCAGTGCGGCGAACAGTTCGGACGCCGAGCCGTAAAGGCTGCGTGGCTTTAAGATGAGTTCGACCGACTTGCTATTCCACACCGAGGCAGGGCCCTTCGCGGGGCGGAAGACGAGCTGCGCCGGGGTCCCATCCAGCCGCATCACCTGCAGGTTGAGCTGCCCTTGTTGATCATCGCGCACCATTCGCACCATCAAGCGGTGCGTACCCGCTGACAGCTGTACCGCTTGTGAGGTGAGCGTCGGCGCCGGAACCGCCCAAGTAAAACGAGAGAACAGCGGCGTGCCGTTGAGCGTCGCGGCGTGATCCATTCCGGTGACGGTGCGCACGACGAACGCGCCTGGATGAGCGACGTCGAAATCGACCGCCAGCAAGTAGAGGTCTCCTTGCGTCGGCTCCGGTGCAAGTGACAGTCGTCCATCAGGGAAGTGAAAGGTTCGCACTTCTGCGTTGAGTGGAGCGGTGAGCGCGCGACTGTCGACCTGGCCCGTCTTTTCAGCCGTGGTTGGCTCGGCTAACGACAAGGTGTGGAAGGCAGACAAAGGCCCCATCAATGAGCACGCCGTCGGAGCGCCCATGTCCTTGAGCGTCGCGCTTTGTGCGGACAGCTCGCCCCTGGTCAGCTGGATGTTGGCGACCGCGCTTCGCAACAATTGCGCGGCGTCGCCGTCGAGGCCCGCGAGCAATTGGGGGGCGCGGGCGAGGATCAGATCGTCGCTCGCGCCCGCGGTTCCCGACAGGTCGAACACCACGCGGGCCGAGACAGCCGCCAGGGGATGGCGAGGGGCGCGTTCACACAAATCGAGGGCTGCGAGCAACATCCGTTCTGGGCGCGCGACACGCAACGCGAGCACCTGCTGGGCATAGAGCGCCCAGGGTTCACGCGCATCGGCGGCGACCGCGTTGTCGAAAAGCCTGATGGCCTTCGAGGCGTCGGATTCGACGAACAGCGCGTGAAATCCGGCCAGCGCCAAGACGCGTGCTGAAGCGTTTGGTAGCAACGCGTCCTTCGACGCCCCGTCGAGAATTTCGGTGGGAGAGCTGACCTGGGGAATACACCCAGGGGCAACGAGCAAAAGAACGACCAGCGCACAGAGCTTCACCCCGCCGCGTATAGCAGTGGGGTTTGGCTTTGGGTGCCTACCGTTGCTCGAGCGCGCGCTCGAGCCGCTGGCGCTCGGCTTGAACGTTGTCGAGCAACCGACGCACTTCGTCGCGCTGCTCGAGCGTCATCTGCAGCTCACGCGATAGCTCTTCGTACTTTCGTTCAACGTAGAAGCGCTCTTGCGCGCTGACTTCGACCTGCGCCTCTAGTGCGTCCAGGCGTGCTTCGAGCTCGCTGCGCTGCAGATTCCACTGCTCTTCGGACAGCCGAAGACCCACCTGGCGCTCGGTCAGCTCGATTGCGTGCTGCTCAGCCGCGGCCATCGTCGCCGACTCGAGCTCGCCAACGCGCGTGCTGGTCTCCTGCAACGCCGTCTCGAGGTCCCGCGTTCTGTGCTTTTCGGTCAGATACTTCTGCGCGGTTGCCTGATGGGTCTCTTTTTCCTGCTGCAGCCCTGCGACGGCATCGACGACCTGTTGGTGGTCGCGGGCCGACTTGAGCGCGTGCTTGTCTTCGAGGTCCATCAGCTTTGCGGCCTCAAGCTCGCGGTCGGTCTGTCGGGCTGCTTCAATCGCGTCGATGCGGGCGAAGGCGGTGTCGCGCTCGGCCAGCGCGGTTGCCAACCCTTCCGCATGCTCGGACACGCGCTGATGCTCGTTGGCGAGTTGCGTGAGGCTGTGTTCGAGCGAATCCTGTGCCTGCCGCAGCGCGTCGCGCAGCTCGGCCAACTTCTGCTCGAACGCTTCGTCGGTGCCCTGACGTGTTTGCGCAAGCTCAGCCATCTTCTGCTCAACCGCGAGCTCGACACGAGCGCGTTCCTTGTCGAGCTCCGCGCGGGTCTGCTGGTGCACATTCTGTTCAGCCTCCAGCGCTCCGCGCGTTCGGCTGTGAGCGCTGCTTTCTCGCTCGATCGCGGCCTTCATTTCGCGTTGGGCGGCTACCTCATTGACCAGGTTCCCGCGCGACTGTTGAAGCTCGCCGCGGGTCTGATCAAGCGCGATGTTGGACTGCTGGTAGAGCCCCTGCAGCTCGTCGAGCTGCTGACGCATTTTCGGGTGCTGGCCTCCAACGGTGCGTTCCTGAACCGCGACGGCTTCGGCTTCCTCGCGGCGGCTTCGTTCGGCCACGAGCTCTTTCTGCTTCGCAGCGAGTTCCTTCTGCGCCACACCGAGGTTCTTCTGCGCCGAGGTGAAGTCCTTCTGGCTCGACTTGAGTTCATCGGCCGCCCGCTTGAGCAACTCCAACAACTGTTCGCTCGAAGGCCCAGCCGCTTTCGCCATACCACAGCGACTTCTACTTCTTCTTCGTCCAGGGCGGCTGCTTCTTCGTGACCCTGCTGGAAGGCGCCTGCTTCTTCGACGGGTTGGGCGACTTGAAGGCCGGTCGACTCGGTGGCGCTTCCACTGCTTGCATCGGCACCGCCTGAGGCACCTTCAGACCCTCGATGAAGACCGAATGGAACGCGCAGCGTCCCTCGAGGCAGCCCACTGCGGCGCGCGGCGGCACACCGAACAACGCTTTCCACTGCTTGCCGAGCACGAGCTTTTCTCCCAGCGGACGTTGATCGCTCCCGGTTCCCACCAGCGCTGATAGGTCTCCGGTGCCTGGATCAATGCGCAGCGCGAGGTGGGTCGCACTCAAACCTGCTGGAAGTGGCGCCGTCATCGCGCCCCGCTTGCTGCCGCCCAGCGCCCACTCAAGTGATGGTTCGGCACCGGTGCCCGAAACCACCAACGCGACATAGCGGCCGGCCTCGCCGACCAGGATGAGCGCGCTCCGCGAATCGGCGCGCGGCCCAAAGAACAGCTTGCGAATCGGCGCGAATACTCCGCGCGGATGCGGCTGCGTCTCGACGTTCGCAGAAAACGCCAGCCCATCGGCCGAAACGTCGGCGTCGATCTCCGTCCGCCCGACGGTCAACCATCCTTCATCGAAGTAGAGAATCGAACCTTGATCCAGCTTCGGCTTTCGGCCCATCGCAACCACTGAGACGGTGTCGGGGCCCGTGCCCAGAGTGATGCGATTGCTCGAACGATCAATGCGGCCCGCGCTGGTCAGCGGAAACTTAGCGCCCGAGTCGGTCGTCAGCTCGATGCCCGCAGGTGCACGCTTGGCGATGGTGCGATCTCTTAGCAACGCGACGGCGAGCACCGCGATGGCACTGAGCACCAGCGCCACCTCGATCGCCTTCACCACCATGCTGCCGACCTGACGCAGCTTCTGGATCGCCCGCTGCGTGGAAGACGTCTGCGCCGTTCCAATCATCGACGTCACCGGCACCAACGGCTCGAGCGCGATCAGCAACTCGTTCACCGACTGGAATCGGTCGATCGGCAACGGACGCAGGCACTTGCTGACGATGGTGTCGAGCCGCTTGTCGAGCGATGGCTTCATCACGCTCGGAGGGTCATAGTTTCCCTTGGGCGTCTCGCCGACCATCAACTCGTAGAGCAAGATCCCCAGCGAATAGATGTCGGCGCGCTGGTCTGCCGTGCGCGCATCGACCTGCTGCTCGGGGGCCATGTAAGCCGCGGTGCCCATCGCAACGTGCGTCTGGGTGAGATTTCGCAACCCGCCCTTGTCGGCGCGTTCGTCCAGCCCGGCCAAACCGAAATCGGTCACCTTCGCGATTCCGCCCGCCTGATCATCGAAGAGAATGTTCTCAGGTTTGAGGTCGCGGTGGATGACGCCGCGGTTGTGCGCGTAATCGATGGCGCGACACACCTGCTCGAACATCTTCAATGCCTGGCCTGGCATGTAGAGCGGGTTGCGCATCTGCTCGCGTAACGACGGCCCGTCGACGAATTCCATCACCAGGTAGTACGTGGTGTCGGTTTTACCCCTGTCGACGATGGATACGATGTTCGGGTGACGCAGCGCAGCGAGCGCTGCTCCTTCTTTCTCGAAGCGCGCAACAAACGTCGCGTCTTTGGCGAGCTCGGCGTTGAGCAGCTTCACCGCCACCTGCCGCCCTAAAGACAGCTGCACACCCAGGTAGACCTCACCCATACCGCCATGGCCAACCACATTCTCCAGCCGATAGCCGGGGATGAAGTCGGGGCGACGTGCGCGACTGACGGAAGTGGATTCGAGGGCGGCCATCGGAAAACGCGAGCCGAGTATGCAGGGAAGGCCCACCACGCGTCTTCGGAAACGTGAGCCTGTCGCAGTGACAAACGCGGTGGTAGCGATGGACTTTTTGGCGTTGGTCGAGGTGCATCAACGCGGTTCAGCGCGCTCGCACGTCGGTTGGTGTGGGACAGCGCGAACGCGCCGGACGTGGTGCAGATCATCCGCAAGCACGTTGGCAATGTTCTGGTCGCCGAAAACCCATCCAGAATCAATGAGCAATCGACTCTACGCGCCCACGTAAGCCGGGTGGCCGCGGCTGACTTCCCATCCGGTCGCGACAGGTGGCCGTGCGTCCGAGAATCCCCTCGGGCGCGCGGCTGCATTTTTCGCTAAAGCCGTCACACGTGAATCTTCAGCTTCAACAACTGCAACGGTTGCACAAGCGCCTGGACAGCTGTCGGTTGTGTCCGAACATGATTGGCCCGGTGGTTCATGGGCCGCCGGTGCTTTCGGAAATTTTTCTCATCGGCCAGGCTCCCGGACCGCGCGAAGGAAGCTTCGGGCGCCCATTTGCGTGGACCGCAGGCAAAACACTGTTCCGCTGGTTCAATGAGACGATTGGCGCCGACGAAGAGACGGTGCGCCGCAAAATCTTCATCTCGGCAGTCGCTCGGTGCTTCCCTGGCAAAGCCAAGGCCGGTGGCGATCGCCGACCTGACGATGACGAGGTTGTCGCGTGCCGGCAATGGCTCGAGGGCGAGGTGAAAGTCCTGCGTCCGAAGTTGCTGTTGCCCGTCGGGACGATGGCAATCGAACAGGTGCTCCACGAAAAAGGGCAGCTGAAGGACTTCGTCGGAAAGACGCTGCGCCGAGAATTCCTGGGCGCGTGGGTTGATGTCATCTGCCTCCCGCACCCCTCAGGCGCGTCGACCTGGCATCGAATGGAGCCGGGAATCGGGTTGTTGAAGAAGGCGCTCGGCCGGGTAGCCAAACACCCTTCCGTCATCGCAGCCTTTGGCTGACAGCACCGCGCAGCCGCTTACAGCGTCTTTAAGTATTCGAGTACGGCGCGCCGTTGAGCAGCGTCGAGTTCGAGCCCGAATTCGTGGCCACCGTTGCCCTTGCCATACAGCGAGGTGTCGAACACTGCGACGCCGTTGCAGTGCTTCGGCACCTCGTGCTCCCAACCCAGCCGCACGAGGTCATACCGCCGGCTGTCACGGGTGCGCAGGAAACACTTCGGCCGCAGCGCAGGATCCAAGACGGCATCCAACGTTGGCACCGACCCATTGTGCAGGTACGGCGCCGTCGCCCAGACTCCATCGAGTGGCGGAGCCAGATAGCCCGACGTCGCTGCCATCGCCGAGCGTTTGCCAAACCAGGTGCGATTGTAGTGCTCGGCGAAATTCAGCCGATGCATGAATTCGTTGCGCGCAGGGTCGGTGCCAATCTTCGACAATGGCACCACCTTCGACGGATACGACGGGTTCGCCCCGTAGTCTCCATGGCATCCTGCGCAGGTGTCGTCGAACAGCTTTTCGCCTTTTTTCACGAGCGCGCTGTCGAGCTGCCCTGGAAAGCGAGGCGCTTCGAGGGTCTTCAAGTATGCCAGCACGTCGGCGAAATCCGCTTCGGCTGCGATGAGATCGGCGGCTGAGTTTCCGGGTGGCGACATGAACTGCATCAGCGACCGCGTGAAGTCGCCTTCGAGCTCGCCGCCGTAATACAGCCGCGATTTCTTCTTGAGCAGCCACCACGCAGGGATGTCGGTCTCGGGCGGCGGCGTGCTGAGCATCGGGAAAAGTGGCTGGTCGACCCATGCGAAATCTTCGGGTCGCCGATGCGAGAAGAAGTATCCGGTGAAGTAGAGGGCGGCAATGGATCCCCAGGTTCGTGCCCGCGCGTACGGTGCGAGGTCTTTCTGGTACGAAAGCCACTGGCTCAGCACCGCGAGCTCTTCGTCAGTGGGGCTTAGCGCCTTCAGCTTCTCTTCGTCGATCAGCGCCGAGTCGGCGGCGATCGTCGCATCCAAGAACGAGTTGCCCAACCCCATCACCCATTGCCCGCGCAAAGGCCCTGCGTGACAGAGCAGACAGTTCTCGGCGACGACGGGCACCTCATTGAGCCATCGACCCGCATACCCATTGGGCACCGAGGAGTTGATGCCGTCGCGCTCGTCCAGCGGAGCGAGATAATCGGTGGGGTCGAAGACGGGCATCCTCAACGCATCGACGAGGGTAACTGGCACGCCGACCCTCAAGTAGCTGCGATTGAGCAACACTCTTTTGCCG
>JANOHG010000063.1:0-1026 GCA_031406375.1 Archangiaceae bacterium
AACGACGATGTGACTTCCTCGTCCACACATGAAGAGGAGTCGACCCATCAGTTGGATGGTGGGGTCCTTTTACAAGAAGTTCCCATTGAGCGTGACGACGCCGAAAAATTGGACAGGAACAACACACAGTCCGAGGAACAGGGAGCTATTGAAGGAAATGCGGCCGGCTGTCGACGACGTACTTCACGCGGCTGGTGATGCCCGAGTGGAAGTTGCGAATGAGATTGGGGCCCCAGTGCCCAGCTCCGACGACGGCGATGCAGATCATGGGCGGTGGACCTACTGAGGTGTCGCACCAGGTGCAAGCGGTGTCCGCGTGCTGTTACTTGCCAGGAATGATCCCCAACCAGCCGGAAACTGTTTAGAACCCGCGCCGCGATGCCGAAGCTGCCTGCCTGGCTCCTCCCTGCGGTTTTCTGCGTCGCGGGTCTGGTGATGGCGCACCACCCGATGATGAAGGACGGCATGGGGTGGATTCAGTTCGATCCGGGCGATACCAGGTTCTGCAACTACCTGCTCGAGCATGGATATCGCTGGATGTTGCAGAAGCCTGGCCACACCTTGTTGTGGAGTCCACCATTCTTCTTCCCTTCGCAAGGCCATCTCGCGTGGGCTGAGAACATGTTGGGCGCGATGCCCTTCTATGCGCCGTGGCGTCTGGTCGGTTTCGAGATCGACACCGCGTTTCAGCTATGGATTCTCTCGCTCGGGGCGCTGAACTTCGCCGCCGCGTTCTTTTTCTTTCGTCGTTGCGTCAAAATCGACGTGTTCGCCGCTTCGGTGGGGGCGGCGTTGTTCGCGTTCGCTGGAATGCGAATCAACCAGACGATGCACTACCAGCTGTTCCCGCAGTTTTTCTCGGTTTGGGCCGTGCACGCGTGCTGGAGACTGTCGGCCGACGCCCAGTTGTTGACCCAGCAGCAGCGCACCGGTTGGCTGGCGGTGCTGTTTTTTTCTGTCACCGCGCAAATTTCAGTCGGAATCTACCTGGGCTGGTTCTTGGTTTTTGCTCTGGCGGTGGCGGGG
>JANOHG010000068.1:0-2035 GCA_031406375.1 Archangiaceae bacterium
CGGGAAGAGTGTGCGCAGAATGCCTTCGGTCGCAATCGAAGCGCGCGAGAGGATGGCGTATTCCTTTGGGACGCGGATTTTGTACTTCACCGCCAGGTCGAGCAGGTCTCGCATCAGCGACTTGGCGTTGATCTGCGACAGCTCGGTGGGCAGGTATTGGCCGATGATCGCCTCGATGTCGTTCTTGAATCCGAGCAGGTTGGGGCGGCTGTCCGCCGAGCCCAGGCGGTAGAGCAACCGCGCCACCGACTCGGAATCTTTGATCGCAACCGCGACGATTAGGGAAACGAGCGTGTCGGCCATCTGCTTGGTGATTCGCCCAACCAGACCGAAGTCGATCAGCGCCAGCACCGGTCTTTCGGGTGGCTCACCCTCGAGGATGAGCAGGTTTCCCGGATGCGGGTCTCCGTGGAACAGGCCGTCTTCGAACAGCTGCTTGAAGCCGTTGGCGAGAATGTTCTTCGCCAGGTGCTGCTTGCCTTCCTCGGGCATCGACGTCATCGCCTGCGAAAGCTTTGGGCCGTGCAGGTATTCCATCGTGAGCACCCCCTTCGTCGACAGCGTGTCGTAGACGCGAGGGATCCGGATTCCAACCCGCCCGACGTGGTTCTTGTGAAAGGCGCGGATGTTCGACGCCTCGTTCAAGAAATCGAGCTCTTCGTGAATCGCGCGGTCGAACTCTTCGATGATTCCACTCGGAGTATAGACGCCGACCTCTTCGACCACCGCCTCGAGAGCGCGCGCGATGTAATGCAGCACCGAGAGGTCGGCGCGAATCTGCGCCTCGATGCCGGGCCGCTGCACCTTCACCACCACTTCCTTGCCGTCGGTGGTGACCGCCCGGTGGACTTGGGCAATCGAGGCGGCGGCGATCGGCACTGAATCGAAAGTCGGAAACAGCTCTTCGAGCGGGCGATGGAACGCATCGGTGATCTGCTGCCTCACCTGCTCGATGGGAAACGGAGGCACCTGGTCCTGCAGAGTCGCCAGTTCCTCGATGAACTCACCGGGCAGCAAATCCGCACGGGTCGACAACACCTGACCGAGCTTGATGAAGGTCGGGCCCAGTTCGCTCAGCACGGTACGAAAGCGCCGCGCCACGCTCTCGCGCCGCGCCTCCGCGCTCGGCTCTTCGAGCTTGCCTTTTCCGCCCAGCCGCGCCCAAAGCCCCGAGCGCTCGAGGACATCGGCGAACCCATGGCGGCCCGCGATCGCCGCAATCTGCCGAACGCGGTTCAGGTCCTGAAAGGCCTCACGAATCACGGCTGCACGGTGTCACGAGTGCACGGGTCGAGCAATTTGTAGACGCACCGGCAGTGCGAGGCACCTGACAGCTTCGTCGACGATCAGCGCAGCAGGTTCGCCGCGTGCTGCTCACCCCGTGACGCCGCGGCGATGATTGCCGCCAGTTGGTCGAGGCCATCGGTCAGGCAGGCAGGCCCAGGTTGCAGAATCAGCGGGCTCTTAATCTCGTACAACTGGTTGTTCTTCACCGCGGTCACTTCGGCCCACCCCGGCCGCCCGATGATCTTGTCGCGCTTCACTTTTCGGCCGCACCAGCTGCCGATGACGACTTCAGGATCTCTGCGGGCGATCTCTGCGGGGTCGAAGATGCGCCCTTTGGCGCCCTGTTGGGTACGCGTTTCCAGGCAGACGTCGTCTCCTCCTGCGAGCTCAACCAACTCGGAGCACCAGCGAATTCCCGAGATCAACGGCTCGTGCCATTCTTCGAAGAAGACGCGGGGGCGGGAAGCCAAGGTGCTCGCCTTGTCTGCGACGGCTTCGACATGGGCAAGCAGCTGCGCCGCCAGTGCTTCGCCCGCCTCGGCGCGGCCGACCAGCGCGCAGGTCGCGCGCACTGTTTGAAGGATTTCGGCGACCGAGCGCTGATTGAAGAGCACCACAGGAACCCCTCGCCGCGCCAACTCGGCGCCCAGATCGGCCTGTAGATCCGAGAACCCCACCACCACGTCGGGCTTCAATTCGAGGATCTGATCGAAGTTTGCGTCGAGAAAGCTCGAGACCCGAGGCTTCT
>JANOHG010000117.1:0-5343 GCA_031406375.1 Archangiaceae bacterium
CAAGGCGATCAACAACGAGATCTCCACCACGCTGCAGAGTTTTCAACGCAAGCTGAGCGCGGTGAAAGTTCCCGCTTAGTCGCGCTTTCTAGGTGAGCTCAGCCGGAAATGAGTCACCGGCAGATCGCGGCGCGGCGCCGCGTCGGCGACCCCGACTGCCAGAATCCCCACCAACGCCATTGAAAAGGGCGCCTGGAACAGCGGGTCATGCGCGAGCGAGAGAAGTGCGAAGAAGGTGAGCGCACCCAGGGTCAACGGCGAGCCCCAGCCGCGGCGCGCGATCCACACAATCATGACGATAAAGAGCAGTGCTCCGGGAATTCCGGTCTCTGCCGCCATCGAAAGAAGCTGCAGGTGCGACTTGCCGGCGTTGTCGGTGACCAGGCTCGGAGTCGTCGCGTCGGCGAACTTGGCAGGGCGGAACTGACCCGGGCCAACGCCCACGACGGGATGCTCTTGCACCGCGCGCCAACCTGTCTCGAGCAGCTCGCCGCGAGCTCCGCTGCCTTGTGCGGTGAACGAGGTCGCGAACCGGTCGCGCATCGCCGGAGTGAACCAGACGATCGCCGCACCGACCACGCAGAAGCCGGTTGCGATGATGGCGGCGCGGCGGGGGTGGGCCGACACCCGAATGAAAGTGACGCCGGCGGCGGCGGTCATCGCGACTGCTGCCATACGCGCGTAGGGAAACATCCACACCGAGAGCGCGCCGATTGCTGCGACTGCGAACCAAGATTCTTTCGAGCCTGGTTTGCTTCGGGCGGCGATCACGATCGCGGCGATGACAGCAAGCGAAGTGACGTGCGCGAACTTGAGCCGGTGAAACAGCAGCCCGCCCCCCATGAAGCGGTCGATGGTGCCGGGGACAAGCTCGTAGACGCGTTGAAACGGCAGTTGGGTCCACTTGTACGGCTCGAACGCGGACTCTGCCGGCCATACGCCAAGGTGTTGAAACCCTGCGACGCCGCAGGAAACTACCATCACCAGCGCGGCGAGCTTTCCGGCCAGACCGCGCACCTGCGGCGCAGTTTGCTGCCAGGCACTCACCGCGACAGGAAGCACCAGCCAATCGACCGTTCGCGCGATTCCGGATCCGTTGGGCGGACTGCCCGCCATCGTTGGAGCCAGCAATGACCAACCGACGAAGGCGCCCACGGGCCACCAGTCGCTGGCCAGTCGCAGCGGGTCGGCCTTCTTGAGGCCGAGGATCCCGCCTGCCGCGGTGAGCGCGACTCCAGCAGAGGCGATCCCCTCGAAGGTTTGAACTCCCACGGCCCAGGCGCTGATTCCTACGGCGCAGAGCAAGAGAGAAACCAGGGTTCGGGCGGAGACTGGCTCAATCATCGCGCCGCGCTCGTACCACGGCTGGCCGCGGTCATTGTCTGGGCAAAGAGAACCCACTGCGTTCGGCGGCGGTGAATGGGTCGACTTCGGGGGGATAGCCAACGTCCCACAACGTCAGCCCCTCGGCGGGCGCGGTGGGGCAGTGGAAGTTCTGCTGCTTCATCAGCCCGTCGCGGAAGACATCGAGGCTGACGTCGCCTCGAGAGACGGCGGTCATCCCGCCGACGAGCATTCGCACCATGTGGCGCGCGAAGCCTCTGCCCACGAACCTCAGGGTGAACGCGCCGCTGGTCGGGGCGAGCAGTTCGACCGAGCTCACCGTGCGCGGCTTTTCTTCGCTGCTCTTGAAATGAAACACCTTGAAGTTCCGAGTTCCCGGCACCAACGCGGCTGCCTGGCGAAGCAACCCGAGATCGCCGACCTCTTCTTCCGCCAGCGCGTAACGGTATTCCTTCGAGGTGGAGCTCCAGGCTGCGTGGAATCCCGTCGGCGCCTCGCGCGCGAGGTGAATGCCAACGTCGTTGGGCAACAGAGCGTTGAGTGCGCGTGTGAACGCGTCCGGCCTGATCTCCTTTTCCAGTCGCCCGCTCAGCACCTGCATGCGCGCGCTGACGCCTCGGTCGGTGCGGCCCGCCACGACCGGATTGCGAGCGGCGCCCGCCCGCGCGAACGCGCTCAGCAACTCACCTTGTACCGTTCGAAGGGTTTGCTGGCGTTGGTAGCCGTGGAAATGCTGTCCGCGGTACCAACACCAGAGCGCGACGATCCTGAACGGGCTGACCAACTGGGTGCTCCCTCGTCAGCTGATGCCATTTGGCATTTGGCGTCCATATCAGGCGCCACCCGCCGCTATCATCGGCACCGTGTCGCGTTCCCCATGATGCTCTCGTCTCGTGCCGTCGCCCTACGGGTCGTTTGCGTTTCGACGGGTGTGATGGTCGTCGGCACCCTCGCGCTGTGGAAGTTCGGAGTCACCGGCCCCGGCCGCACGTCCGATGTCTACGCGGCGTGGCCTTTCCTCGACATGTGGGTTCGCTGGGATGCCGGTTGGTACGAACAGATCGCCGCCCGCGGCTACACTTTCTCTGCAACGCAGCAGAGCGCGGCGGCGTACTTCCCCATCTACCCACTGATGATCAGCGCCGTGATGGTGCTCGGCGTGCCCGTCTTCCTCGCCGGGATTCTCGTCACCTGGGCGGCGGGCGTCACAGGCGTGGTGCTCTTTTCCCGTTGGGTGGCGCACCTGCGGCCCGAGCTTGCGCACCTGGCGACCTGGCTGCTGCTGCTCTGGCCGTTCGCGTTTTTCCTCTACGGCGCGGTCTATTCCGATGCGGTCTTTCTGATGCTCGTGACAGGGGCCTTTCTCTGCCTCGAGCGTCGGCAGGTTCTACCTGCAACACTGCTTGGGATGCTCGCGACCGCGACGCGGCCGATTGCTCCGGCGGTAGTGCTTGGCTTGTTGGTGCGACAGCTCGAGCTCGCGCGGCGCGAAGGTCGGCCGTTCACTGTGCGCGACTTCATCCCCGCGCTCTCGGGCCTCGGCACACTGGCATTCATGGCGTTTCTCGGCGTGAAGTTCTCAGATCCCTTCGGCTTCATGACGACCCAGGCCGGCTGGGGGCAGCTGGGAGGCGCCGGCTCATGGCTCAAATACAACGCGCTGGCTGGCTACAAGCCGCCTGATCTGTTTCTGCCACTGTTTCACGCGCTGCTCGCAGTCCTGGTGCTTGTGCTCGGCTGGCGCGCTCGACGAACGCTCGGCTGGGGTTACACGACGTATTGCCTGGTCGCGATGGGCATCCCGTTGATCTCCAGCCGCGACTTCATCGGGTTGGGCCGGTACGCGATTGCTGCATTTCCTGCGCTTGCCCAACTGGCAATCGAGCTGCAACCCCGCCACCGACTTCGGCTGGGGTGGTTGGTCGCGAGCGCTGCGATGCTGATCTGGATGACGGTGCGCTTCGCGAACGGGCGCTACGTTTCTTGAGCCTGCATCACGGCCTGCGCGATCATGTAGATGCCCACGGCGACCGCGAGCGCTGCGAAGGCCAGCTTCAGCGGCCGTTCTGGAACCTTCCCCGACAGCGGCGAGCCGACCAACGCACCCAAGACCGCGCCCGAACCGACGGTTGCCAGCAGGCCCACGCTCAACTGGCCTTGCGCCGCATGGCTCGCTGCACCGGCCAATGACGAGACGGCGATCACTGCCAGCGAGGTTCCGATCGCCTGGCGCACCGTCAACCCTGCTCCCCAGCTAAGCGCGGGGACGATTAAGAAGCCGCCTCCGACGCCGAGGAAGCCCGACAGAACACCGATCGCTGCTCCCAGTGGAAGCAAGAGCGCCGCACGGGGAGCATGCAAGTTCTTCGCGTCGACCGGATTCCCCCAAATCATCCGGGCGGCAGCAACGAACAGGATGATCGAAAACAAACCGGTGAGCACAGGAGCGGACACCCGCGAGTGAAGCGACGCTCCGGCAACCGCACCAACGACCGACGCACCGCCAAAGAGCGCCGCGACCTTCGGCGCGATGTTTCCTTTGCGCCAGTGGTTGATAGATGCGGCCGCCGCTGCCGCGCCGACGATCAACAGCGACGTGCCGGTCGCTTCCGAGATTGGAGCGTGAAGCACGAACACCAACACCGGCACGATGAACATGCTGCCACCGGCGCCCAGCACCGAGAGGACCAGCCCCATCGCGAGCCCAGCGAGAAAACCAATCAGAGACACTTGAGGTTGGTGTTCAGCGCCTCACGCAAGTTGGTCGGGGGTGGCAACCCCACCTGTCTTTGCGCCATCAATTCCGCGAACTCCTTGGCGTTGGTTGGCTGCAGGCGTGGGTTCTGTCGCTTCTCGCGGCCGACCGTGCTCGCCTGCCGTCCCTCGTAGTCGTGCGCGGGCAATAAGATGGTGTCGTCGGGCAGTGACGCGATCAGCTTCTGCAGACTTTCGAACAAGCTCTCTGAGTTGCCGGTGGGAAGGTCGGTGCGCCCAACGCCACCGATCAGCAGCGTGTCGCCGGTGAGCACCCGACCAGGCAGCACCAGACACATCGAATCATGGGTGTGACCCGGGGTCGCGAGCACTGCGATGGTCAGCGACCCGAGCGCAATCGTGTCACCATCGACCAGGCCGCGATCGACGCAAGGTGCCGGCGAGTTGGCGTGCATCAGCATCTTCGCGCCGGTCAAATCTTTCAGCCGAACCGAGCCGGACAAATGATCTGCATGGGTGTGGGTCTCGATCGTGTAACGCAGCTTGTACCGACGCTCGGTCAGCAGATCGATGTAGGCGTCAACATGCCCGCGAACCGGGTCGACCAGCGCCGCTTCGCGCGTTTGCGGATCCGCAATCAGGTAGGTGCGGCAGGATTCGGTGCCGTTGAGCACCTCGAAGTCGTAGCCAAGCGAGGGGCTGTCAATCGGCCCGCTGGGCTCAGCCTCGTGGTGTGACGCTTCCATCCACCGATCCGCGCAGCGCCCCGCGAACTCGGCGCTCACCGAGTCGCCCTTCACCTTGTACTGGCCCTTCCACTTGCGATCGCGCACGCGCTCGACGAACTCGAGCAGACGATCGACATCCGTCTCATCGTTGTAGAGCCCGACGCTGCAGCGCACCGCACCCGTCGGCGCGCTTCCGGCTTTGCCGTTGCCCTGGGTTCCCCGGCCGAGCAGGCGATCGACGTAGATGTGGGCGCAAAAGCGCCCGTTGCGAACTGCGATCGCCCCTTCTTCTGACAGCACCGCGGCGGTGAGCAGATCCGACACCCCATCGACGTTGAACGCCGCTACTCCCAGCCGCTTCTCGGCATCACCCGGGCCGTAAACAGTGACACCTTCGAGCGCCTTCATGCCGTCGAGCAGGCGCTTCATCAGCTTCACTTCGTGCTTTCGCACTTCCTCGAGCCCAATCGACTGCAGAAACTGCAGCGCCTTTGCCATACCCACCACGCCCGCGATATTTGGGGTTCCGCCTTGGTGGCGATCCGGCGCAGGCAGG
>JANOHG010000191.1:0-8661 GCA_031406375.1 Archangiaceae bacterium
TTGGTTTCTCGATGTTGTCCAAAATCCGAGGCGATTCCGGCTTCGATTTTAGTCACTGCCTCGCGCAGGTCGTCCTGCCTGACGATGTTGTAGCGGTCAAACACCGCGCGGGTCTTGTGCCCGGACATGCGCATCACCACCGACTCCGGAACGCCCCGCCGCCGAGCGTTCGTGACGAAGCTCCTGCGAAGATCGTGAAACCATCTACCGGCGGTTGCCGTCGCCCTTCTTTTTCCTGTTCCTGCGGGGCGCAGCGATCCGTGCGGTGCGTGCAGACACGCGGGGAACAACCCTGAGTTCTGCTCCCATCGCATGGGCAAGCTTTCGGAGCGTTGATACCCGTGGGTCGATACGGCCCGCGAGAATGCGGCTCACCTCCGCCTGCTGAACGCTCGCCCGACGACCAAGCTCTTGTTGGGAGATTTGTCGGGTGGCAAGAAGGTCGGTGAGCGTCTTCGCGACTTCACTCGAGTAGTGCTTGTCGAGCGCCTTGTGAAGCTCCGCCTGCTCGCCGCCGAGTTTTCGTGCCCGGCCCTTCAGAACCTTGAGGGTGTCATCCAGCGTTCTCGCCATGGCGTCCGTCCTTGAGTTTCAGTATGTGTAATGACACATAGGCCGTCAAGCCAGTCTTTGGCGCCGCTTCCAGTCCGCCAGGCGCTCACGGGCTACTCGGATTTGGCTCTGCTGGTGGGACTTCGCCGGATGTCGTCCTTTGTCGTAGCCGCCAAGCAAGAGCACTACCTTCTCCCCGTGGACGCTGAAGAAGACCCGAAAGAGCATCACGCCGGAATTGGCATGGGCGAGCTTCTTCTTGCGCCGCAGGTTGAGGCGGTTGAGCAGCTCATCCACGGTGTCGTCGAGCCGAAACTCGAAGAGTCCTCCCCCGAGCGCTCGTCCATACCGCGTCTGCACCACACCCGGGCCCAGGTGCTGCAGATAGTGGCGCATCGCCATGCCGAGAATCGTCGCCTCGGGTTCGGTCAGCCCCTCCGTCAACCATCGGTGCACCGGACAATCGCCGCGCTCGTCTTCGTAGAGTTCGACGCGAAACGGTGGCGGCCTGCGTGACAAGGAGCAGAGGCTAAATCTTGCTGCCGCTTTCTGCCTGCGAAAAGAAGGTCGCCGGTGTCGGCGGCGCCTGGGCCGGTGACCTGCTGATCGCGGGAGCTGAAGCGGGGGGCTATTTCGCCCGGCTGAAGTAGCCCGGAGGGTCCTCCGAAAAAGTGTCCAAAACGTGTCCAAACTGGCGGGGACCAGGGTTCACGTCTGTACACTCCTGGTCACTACCGCATCGACCCAATCCCTCGAGATTTCTAAAAAACGAACAGTGACGCCGGTCTGCCCAAAGGCCGTGCTCGCGTTCGCAATGCGAAGGTCGTCGGTTCGATCCCGTCCGCCTCCAAAAATGGGTCCAGGGCCCATCGGTAGTTGACCGGTGGGTCCTGGGCGCTCAGCGAGTTGGTTTCTCGATGTTGTCCAAAATCCGAGGCGATTCCGGCTTCGATTTTAGTCACTGCCTCGCGCAGGTCGTCCTGCCTGACGATGTTGTAGCGGTCAAACACCGCGCGGGTCTTGTGCCTGCTTCTTGTGCGCGTGAAGCCGGCGTCGGTCGCCGACCCCCGAGCACCTGTACGTGAGTCGGTTGCTGTCGGAGGCAAGGCGGGTGACGTCGTGACCCAAGCGTGGGCCTGGCTTGCTCATTGGCCGCACCATTCCGGCCCTACTTGCCCCGCTTGACAACCTTCGCGAGCACTCGTTGTCGCTTGGCCAGGCTGCGCATCCGCTCATCTGCAAGCTCGCCCAGCTTGTCGCCGACCTTCGGCTTGGCCACCCCCATCTTCTTGTGGGCCGGCCGCTTGGCGGGGGCCGACGCCATTGTTCCAGACTGGTTTTTTTTGAGCGCGCGCTTCGACTTCCTCGTCGGAACGAGCGGCGGAGTTCCCGGGTCGAGCTCGATGCCGAAGATGTTCTGCAGCTCGTCGCCTTGAAGCTCGTTCGGGTGAGCCTGATTGCCCGCCAGCGCTCCGCCCGCGGCTTCGCTCAACAGGTCCATTTTCTCGACCCCGCGCAACACGAAGAACAGCTCAGGCTCTTGGTCGAGCCGCGCCCCGACCCCGTACAACACGGCCGCGAGGTGCTTGCACAACGCGGCGTAGTCGGGACACGAACACGACATCGAGAGCTGCTTGGAGGAAGGGAACATTCCCTTCGCGGGGTCACACAGCCGCGTCATCACTCCATCCGAGAGCTCTCCGGTGAGCAGCTCGACCACCGACTCGATCTTCCCGGCACACGCGTCAATCAGCGCCTTCCATTGCGGCTTCGCCAGGGGCTCGATGTCGACCTTGACCGTGTAGAGACTGGAGCCGCTGACCAGCGCACGCACCTTTCCCGGCTCGAGTTGCAGGTCAATCACCGAGCCATTGCGGGCATAGGTCCGTCCGCGCGGAAGCCGGTTGGAAAAGTCGCTGTACGTTTCGATGTGCTCGCACCACGCCTTGCCCCAAAACGTCGCGGCGATCGCCCGGCCGTCGATCTTCACCGGCTTGAGCGGCCCACGCTTCTGGTGGAGCTCGTCGGCCCTGCTGCGGGCCTGGGCGTGTCGAGCAGCGGCTGGGACATAGGGGGCGAACCTTCGGCTGTACCAAGCCATCGTCGTTCATCCTTCCGAGCGTGCGGTGTGAAGGTCGAGCGATACCATTTTCAAAAGCGCCTTGTCGTCGAGTTCGGTCAGCTTGAGTTCCTCGCCACCCTCGAGCATCTGGGTGGCCATGCTCCGCTTTGAGTCGATCAGCGCGTCGACGCGTTCTTCGACCGTGCCCCGGCAGACGAACTTGTGCACCAGCACGTTGCGTTTCTGCCCGATGCGGAAGGCGCGGTCGGTCGCCTGGTTCTCGACCGCGGGATTCCACCAGCGATCGAAGTGAATGACGTGCGACGCGGCGGTGAGGTTCAGCCCGGTGCCCCCTGCCTTGAGCGAGAGCACGAAGAACGGCACTGTCTCGTCGTCCTGAAACCTTTGAACCAGCTCCTGCCGACTCTTCACCGCCGTCGCTCCGGTGAGCACCAGGCCCGGCCGGCCGAAAAGCCGCTCGAGCCAACCGGCCAGCGGCGCAGTCATCTCTTTGAACTGGGTAAAGACGAGCACCTTCTCTTGCCTCGAGGAAATCACTTCGCACAGCTCGGCCAGCCGCTCGTGCTTGCCGCTCTCGTCCGCTGCGTACGCGCCGTCGCCCAGCCACTGCGAAGGGTGGTTGCACAGCTGCTTGAACCGCATCAGGTACGAGAGCACCAGACCGCGCCGCTTGATTCCATCGACCTCACCAATTTCCCTTGTCAGCGACTCGACCGATTCCTGGTAAAGCGCCGCCTGGCGCTTGCTGAGCCCGCACCACGCCTTGAGCTCGCTCTTTTCGGGCAGGTCCGAAATGACAGAGCGGTCGGTCTTCATTCGCCGCAGAATGTACGGCCGAGTCAGCTCGCGCAGCGGCCCGAAGGAATTGTTCTTCTTCACGAAGTCCCCGAACTGCTTGGCTGAGCCGAGCAAGCCCGGGTTCAGGAAGTCGAAGATCGACCAGAGGTCGCTCAGCCGATTCTCCACTGGCGTGCCGGTGAGCGCGACCCGGCCCACGCCGTTCAGCTCCTTGGTGGCCCGGGTCTGTTTGGCTCCGGGGTTCTTGATCGCCTGAGCCTCATCGAGCACTACCAGCCCCCAATGGCGTCCCCGTAGCCACGGCACCCGATGCAGCGTGCCGTAGCTGGTGATCACCACATCGGCGCCGGCAACCGCCTTCGGTTCTCCCGCCAACAGCTCGTTGGATGCGAACTCGGAAGGGTGGGCCACGACGACCCGAAGTGAAGGAGCAAACTTCTGCGCCTCGAGCTTCCAGTTCGAGATCAGCGATGCCGGAACGACGAGCAGGTGGGGGTCCTTCAGCGCCTCGCGCTGCTTGATCAGCAGCATCAGAGCGAGCACCTGCACGGTTTTTCCCAAACCCATGTCGTCGGCGAGGCAGGCGCCGAGCTTCAGCTGCGAGAGAAACCAGAGCCACTGAACGCCGACGCGCTGGTACGGCCGCAGCGTGGTGAGCAGCGCCTTTCCCGGGTCCGCGCCGCCCGAAGCGCGCAGGTTGGCCAGCGTTTGCTGAAGCCACGGGCCTGCCTCTACTCCGGACCATTCGCGAATCTCTGCGGAGTCGTGGGGCGCCGCAATGCCCGCGCCGGCGAGCAGACGCATGCCGTCGATAAAAGAGATGCCGTCGCCCGCTTGCTGCTCAACGGTGCGCCAATGGGCAAGCACCTCGTCGAGCTTCTCGCGATCGACCTCGACCCATTTGCCTTTGAGCAACACCAAGCCTTCACTGCCCGCGCGTAACGCCTTCAGCTCGGCTTCGGTGAGCTCTTCTCCACCCAGCGTCAAGCGCACCGAGAAGTCGAGAATCGCCCGCAGCCCCAGCACCGACGGCTCTTTGGCGCCGATTGACACCGACACCGCCGGCCGCGGAGGGTGGCGTGCCTTCCACCAGTCGGGCACCCGCACCACCACGCCACAGTCCTCGACTGCAGGCAGCTCTTTGAGGAAACGGTGCGCATCGCGCGGGGTCCACGCCAACGGGCGGAACACCTGCCCTGAGTCGACGAGCTCTCTCAAGAAAGGAGCGTGCTCGGAAGCGCGTTTGAGGGGAACCAGCAGTGCGAGGAGCCGGTCTTTGTCGCGCGACGAAGACGACTCGCGCACCGCTTCACCCAGTGGGCGGTGCTGGGGCTTGCCCTGGGGCGAGAGGCCGGTCGTGTAGGTTGCGAGGAAAGCGAACGGATGCTCAGGTTTCTTGCGATTTTCGGCCAGGTGCAGATGCACTTTGCCGACGACGTGCCAGGCCCGGTTCTGGGCGGCGAGCAGCGCTTGCACCGTCTGGTGAGTGCCTCGGCGGATCTCCACCCGGAGTGCATCGAGGATCTCTGCATGCAGCTGCCGCAACACCCTCGCGCTCAGGTACTCGCCACCGGTCATCGGGGGCGCCGAAGCAACGAGCTGTTCGAACACTGCGTCGGGCGGAACGACCTCGACCCGGTCGCGCAGCTCTTCGATTGCGGGAGTGGTGCAGACCGCGTTGACCACCGACTTGGCGAGGTCTCTCCAGAAGCCGAATGCGGCAGGCAGCGACGTGTCGGTCTCCGCCCAGCCCAGGTAGAGCAGGCCTTGGGCCGGGCTCACTTCCCACGCGGTGCGAAGCCGCTGGGCAACCGCTTCCGTGGGGGCGAGCTCGTCAGTAGCCGCGCTGGTGAGCAGAACGTGGCCCGACGGGGTGAGCAAGATCTCCAGCGCTGTCATCGCTACCCTACCCGCCCTTTGCGCCACGCTTCGAGGTTCTCGGCCGTGAGCAAACCCATGCCAATTAGGACGTCGACCGGCGCCACTGCATTGCCGCGCTGGAGCACGTCACCCATCGCCTTCACGATTCTGGGGTAGAGCGGGTCCGTGCGATACGTGCCAAGGCCGACGGTCGGTCTCTTCAACTTCGTGTTGTGGCTGCTCCACTGGTGCTTCTGGCGGCGGCTGCCTGGCTGTTCTGGGGTCCTCAATTCGATTTCCTTGAGTTGACCCGAGCCTTCACTTTCGCGCGAGTACCGCCGACTCGGCGCTCGGGTCAAGTGCCACGGAATGCGTCTGTCACCTTGGTGAGCGTGCGGGTAGTGCGACCAGCTGAGAGCGTTCGACAGGTGGTGCACGGGCTTCGATTTTCGTCGCTGCCTCGCGCAGGCGAAGAGCTGCGGCAGCAGCAGCCAGGAACAGGCCCGCAAGTCCCTGGGGGAAATCGGAAAGGCCTTGCGAACGGACGAAAGGCGTGGTTACGAAGTGGGGCGTGTCGCTGATCCGTTCCCATAGATTCGCTTTCGCCCTCTGCGTGCTCTTCGCGCACGCAACGTCGTTCGCGCATTTGGCGATTTCGGATCACACCCTCTCGGCGTCCGGACACCTGTTCGAGTCATGCCCGCCGCACGAGGCCGCTCCCGAGGGCCTCAACGCTTCCGCTGGAACCTCTTCGTTCGGAAGTGATGAGCGCTGCGTGGTGTTCGAGGCCGCACAGACCGCGGTCGAGTTGGTCGCGCTGCCGGTGTCACTCGAGCTGGAAGGAACGCAGCTGCTGGCCGCCGGAAGTGTTCGGCGCGGCTTCGTTCGCAACGCGTTAATCGACGCTCCCAAAGCGTCACCCCCGTCGCGCGTTTGAAACCCTGATGTGGGTGGGTGCGCGCTTGCGCTCCGACCTCTCTCGTTTCTTTCGCCCCCAGGTTCCCCGTGTCGTCTGTCGCTCGTCATGCGCGTGCCGCATGTCTCATCCTCCTCGCGGTCTCTGCGCCGGCCAGCGCAGACGAAGTGCTGCCTCCCGAAGTGCTGACCCGTGTGCCGGCCCGACCGCCGATTGACGCCGCTGCACCGATGCAGGACCACGTCCTGCTCGAGTTCACCATCGGGCTCGATGGCGCAGTGACGGACGTGGTGGTGATCGAGTCGGCCGGCACAGCCTGGGACGAAGCCGCCAAGCGAGCGTTGGTCCAATGGACTTTCAGGCCTGCGCGCCATCAGGGCGTCGCGGTGGCCAGTCGGACCCAGCTGTCATTCGACGTAAAGCCGGGCGCGCCTGAGGCAGCAGGCGTGGCGCCAGATGCGGGAGATCCGGGGGCGCTGGCCCTCGAGCCGAATCTTCCCGATGCCGGCCATCCCGAGCATGAACTGTCGACGACCGTGACCGGACGCATGGTCCCGAAAAGCCGCGGGGTCGGCGATTTCCATGTCGATGTCGGTGAGCTGAAAGCGGTGCCACGCAAAGGAGCCGCGGACTTCCTGAAGCTCGCGCCTGGAATCCTGCTCACCAAGGAAGGCGGCGAGGGCCACCCCGAGCAAATCTTCCTGCGCGGCTTCGACGCGCGCGAAGGCCAGGACCTCGAGCTGACCGCCGACGGGGTTCCCATCAACGACTCGGGAAACCTGCACGGCAACGGCTACGCAGATCTCAACTTCCTCATCCCCGAGCTCATCGACTCGATTCGCGTCGTCGAGGGCCCCTTCGACCCGCGGCAGGGAAACTACGCCGTCGCGGGAAGCGCGGACTACGAGTTGGGCCTCGCGCAGCGCGGGCTCACCGTCAAGGGAACCTACGGAAGCTTCGACACCCAGCGGCTGGTCCTCTTGTTTGGCCCGCCCGGCACCGGCAACCGCACCTATGCAGGCGCCGAGCTCTTCCGCACCGCGGGCTACGGCCAGAACCGTGAAGCGCAGTCGGCGAAAGTGATGGCGCAATTCGAGGGCGCGCTGTCCGAAGCGACCTCGTTTCGGGTCGCGGGCGCGATCTACTCAGGCCACTTCCAGTCGGCTGGACTGTTGCGGGCCGACGACGTCGCCGCGGGTCGAAAGGGCTTCTACGACACGTACGACGATCGCCAAGGCGGCGACTCGCTGCGCGGCTCGGTGTCCGCCGACCTCCACCACCACCGGGGTCCTTTTGCGATGGGGCACCAACTGTTCGTCATTTACCGCAGCGCGCGCCTCAAAGAGAACTTCACCGGCTTCACCCACGACACTCAGACCCCCGAGCAGAACCCGCACCCGCAGCGCGGAGACCTGATCGACCGTGACAGCAGCACCACCACACTGGGGCTCAAAGGCTGGGGCCGCTGGCGCGCCCAGGTGCTCGACACATCGCAGGAGCTCGAACTGGGCTACTTCGCGCGACTCGACCTCACCCGCGGCACCCAGTTTGACGTACAGGCTCAAAACAACGTCCCTTACCGAAAGGAGCTCGACCTCGAGTCGAAGCTGGCCGACATTGGCCTCTACGCCGACGCCAACCTCACCCCGTGGAAGTACCTGGTGGTGCGGGGCGGGCTAAGGGCCGACCTCTTCAGCTACAACGTGCTCGACAACTGCGCGGTGCAGAGCGTGCGTCGGCCCGCGGCGAGCCGTCCTCCGGGGGACGCCAGCTGCTTCGACCAGCAGGACTTCGGAAAATACCGTGAGCCCACCGAGCGCAATTCGACCACCGGCACCGCGGTGATGCCGCGCGTCTCGCTGCTGCTTGGGCCCTGGCACGGGGCGACCCTCTCTGCCGCCTTCGGCTACGGCGTTCGCAGCATCGACCCGCAATACGTGACCGAGGGGCTGAAGACCCCCTTCGCCAACATCCAGGCGGGTGAGGCGGGCGCCAGCTGGGTCCATCGCGACGACGCGGTCGATCTCACCGCCCGCGGCGCGTTCTTCCTCACCCGCGTCGACAAGGACTTGCTGTTCAGCGAACAGGCAGGTCGCAGCATCCTCGGTGGCAGCACCACCCGCTTGGGTGGGCTGGTGACGGCACGCGCGCGCAATGAGCTGTTCGATGTGTCGGCCAACGCCACGCTGACCCAGTCGAAGTTCGACGACACCAACACGCTCGTCCCCTACGTGCCCGACCTCGTGGTCCGTCTGGACGGGGCGGTGTTTCACGACGTTGGGTGGAAGCCGCTGGGCCGTGCGCTGCGCGGAACCCTGGGCGTTGGCGTGACGTACGTCGGTCGGCGTGCCCTCCCATTCGGAGAACGCAGCGATGCGATCTTCACCCTCGACGCCAACCTCGAGCTGAAGTGGCGGTGGGCGACGCTCGGCCTGGCCGCCACCAACCTGCT
>JANOHG010000193.1:0-2074 GCA_031406375.1 Archangiaceae bacterium
GAGTTCGAGAAGAAGTACGCGATGAAGGATCCCAACAAGATGTTGATGGCCGAGGGACGGATCGCGGGCATCTACGACGACAAGATCAAGAACAAGAACGCCGCTCGGAGAATTTACGATCGCATCCTCGTGTACCACGAAGCGCTTCCGAAGAAGGCGAAGGGCGCGTTGGAAATCGCCGCGTTGGATGCAGTGGCCCGCGCGCACTTCCTCGGCAACGAAGACGATTGGAAGAAGTTCGAGAAGGTGAAGCTGAAGTGGTCGAAGCTGACCAATATCGGCGAGCTGAAGAACTCGATCAAAGAGAAGTCGAAGGCGCTTGAGGGGATCCAGAAGATCTACACCACGACCGTAGGCTTCAAGTCGGCGGATCCCGCGATCTGCGCGCTCTTCAAAATCGGTATGGCGTACGACAACTTCGCCGATGCGATGCTCAACATCCCGATGCCGAAGGGGATCCCCGAGGATTTGCAGGTCGAAGTGAAGCTTCAGTTCGAGCAGGAAACTGGCCCGCTGAAGGCGAAGGCTGCGGAAGCCTTCGCTGCGACCGTGGTCAAGAGTCAGGAACTCGATGTCTTCAACCCTTGCACGACCGCGGCGCTCACCAAGCTGCGCGAGAAGTACAGGCCCGAGCAATTCCCGAAGATGGGCGAAGACGTCGTCGACATGAAGCTTGAGGATTTCAAGGGGCTGGCGATTGGCGAAGATCTGCTGTTCGCAATCCAGAACCTGCCCGTCGCCGGTGGCGCGCTCGATGGGTCGAAGACCCGCGAAGTGAAGGTCGACCCCAGCAAGGACCTGGCGACGAACAACGGCGACAATCCTCCCTCGAAGGGAGAGACAGCCAAGGCGCCACCCCCGAGCCGAAACAACCCAGCGCCGGCGCCCGCTGCTGTTCCTAAGAAGAAGGATCCGACCAACCTTGACGAGGAGCCCCTATGAGGATCTTCTCGATGAACAACCCAGGTGGATGGTTGCTGGCGGTGTCACTGATTGGCTGCGCGACCACTTCAAGCACGAAAAGCTCGGACGATGGTGTCGGTGCTGCAGACACCAGAAGCCAGCCGAGCACGGCTGTCACCCCTAAGACTGCGGCTGTGGCGGCGGCACCCGAGCCGGTGCAGCCTCAGATTAGCGGCAAGGCGAAGCTGCTCTTCGAGGACGCGAACAAGGCGTACGACGCACAGAAGAAGAGCGGAAAAATCGACTACGCCGCGATCGAGAAGAAGTACCAGGCGGTGGCGGATGCCGACGAACGGCTCGCCGAAGCAACCTACAACCTGGGCGTGCTCGCCGAACGCCAGGGAAAAACCAAGCAAGCGATTGGGCACTACAACGATGCGCTCTCGGCGAGGCCAAGCCTGACGCAAGCCGCCGAGAACCTGGCGGTGATTGCGCAGAACGAAGGCGATGAAAGCGGAGCTCAGCAGATCTACGCCGACATCCTCGCCAAGTACCCCGAAGATGCGTCGAGCCGCGCCCGTCTGGCCGAGATTCACCGACGCAAGGGCGATTACGAGAAAGCGGTGGTGCTGGCGAAAGAGGCCCTGTTCCGCGAGCCACGCACCCTTCAGGCGTACAAAGTGTTGATGCTCAGCTACTTCGAGCAAAAGCAGTTCTCGATGGCAAAGCTCGTTGCGCTGCGCGCGAGCAAGATTGAAGAGAACGACCCCGAGATTTTCTTTACCCTGGGGCAAATCAGCCTGCTCGAGAAGGAACCGATCAAAGCGCGCGTGCTCTTCAAGCGGGCTGTCGAAGCGCGGCCGGACTTTCTGCCAGCCCAGTTGGAGCTGGCAAAGATGGCGCTTTCGAAAGAGGACTACATTTCAGCCGAAGAGAGCATTCGCCGGATTCTGCAGGCGAACGGCAAGAACGCGGAGGCGCTGCTCAACCTCGGTGTGGCTTACAAGGGAATGGGGCAATACGACAAAGCCCTTTCGGCGTACGACGCGGCCCACAAGCTCAAGCCAGACATGCCCGAGATCTCTTTGAATCGCGGCTTCATTCAGGCAGTGAAGGGCCAGCCCGAAAAGGCGCTCGAGTTCTACAAGCAGTACATTCAGATGAAGGGGGG
>JANOHG010000204.1:0-3557 GCA_031406375.1 Archangiaceae bacterium
GGTCCGGCCTTCGAAGCCTGTTTCTCCCCATTTCGGAGAGCACCGCCTCCTAGCCCGGGAAATCAGCGAAGATGATCGGTGCTGAGGCACTGGCGGAGACGTTGTTCCCGACTCGATCGCGACCGTAGATCGTCACGTGAAGCGTCGCGTAGATCCTTTGGTTTTGCGCGATGGCCTTCGATGAAGTCGTCGAGGATTGCTTCGTTGGTGGGTGAAAGGTCGAGGAACCGCACCCCCATTCCATAGCCGCGCGTGTCGGGAACGTTCACGACTTCGCCCGCGCAAATCAGGGTGCGGTAGTCACCAGGAAGATTGAACGACAGCTCGACGCGGGCGCCAATCGAGTGGGGAATCGCGCGATCAAAGTACACGCCTCCAATTGAGAGGTCGCTGGACGAGTGCAGCGAGAAGCCGCGGGATTCGCGTACTTCAATCGGGATGACTACCCGGACGCGGGTTGCCTGCCGACGCTCGAACGTGCTCGCGCTATTCACGGCGCAATCCTATAGGAGTAAAGGTCGATTGCAGACAGGTACCGGTGAATGCGTTTCACCGAATCGACCGATGGATTCTAAGACACGCCAACCCTTCATGAACCCACGGATTGAACCCCTGACAGTGGTCGTTCAGAGGCGAGTGACTTTTTCCGAGGTGGACGCGGTGGGCTACGTGCATCACGCGAACGCGGCAATTTGGTTCGAGCAGGCGCGAGAAGCGTACTTCCGAAAGTTCAATGTTCCGTTCGTCGAATTCGCCAGGAAAGGAATCTACCTGGCGATGCGGGACCTCAGCGTTCGGTACGAAGAGTTCGTCGGCTACGACGATGTCATCGAAGTCCGGGTCGCGCTGACGAAGTTGCTGCGGGTCAGCTGTGAGTTGCATTACCGCGTCGACAACCTCCGAACTGGCAAGCTCGCCCTGCGCGGCTCGACTGCGATGGTGGCCGTCGAAACGAAGGCGCCAGGCGAACCGCCGAGCATGGGGCGGATCCGGTTTGATCGCGCCGCGTTTCTTCCGCGGGTGGTTGCAATCGAAGACCTGTACCCGCCCTTGGAAAGCTGAAGACTACCCAAGATGGAATCATCCAGGTCGTGAACCCGAGGCTCAAACACGCACTGAAGATTGGCTGCGGGTCTCTGGTTGCGCTCGCGCTCTCGATTCAGCTGGTGCCAGCGGTGAAAGGCGGGGCTGCGGCGGTTGCGCTTCGGGACGCTGTACCCAAGTACCAGCAACTGGGTACCGAGTACTTCACCGAGCCACGGCTCGAGAAGGCCTACGCGCGTCACTGGTACCTGACTGCTGCGCCCGACGATTCTCAGCACGACGCGTTTGTTGCCGCGCTTACCGAGGCGACGCGAGACTACCCCGAAGTCGACGTTTTCCTGCTCGCGCACGGGAACTCGTACGTGCGCTGGGTGGAAGAGCTTCCATCCGCGTCGCGCGCGAAAATCCGGCTGGTCTACGACACCGGAGGTGGCAGCGCGACACAGGGTCCACAGTGGCTTCGAGTCGGAGTGCGGGCATTCGTCGGCCATCCGGGGGGCAACATCGCTCCGCTGTTCTACGTGAAGTTTCTTCCGCGCTGGCTGGCGGGCGAGAAGCTCGAGGATGCGGTAGCGAGCGCAAACGCCGAAACGCACGAGGCAATGGTGTCGCTGCCCGGAAAGGCGATCGCAACGGTGACCGGCTGGGTGGTTGGAGCCCCGGTGGATACTGCGGTGCTTTGGGACGGCACCGAAGCGCAACTGTTTCAGAAGTAGGTTGCTGTCGCGTTTGTCGCGGTCGGCCTCGTCGCATACACCACCTTCGCGTTGCACCCTCCGACAGCGGTGGTCACTCCCGTCGAAGCGCTCAGCCTTCGGCTGGTGGCCGACCCGTCAGTGCCAGCGTTCGAATAGATTCTGAGCGGCATTCGGCCACTGGGGGAATTTGAACGAGAATCCCGCCGCGAGGAGGCGACCGGGGACGACTCTGCGGCTCTTGAGAGTGAGCTCGGTGTCGCTTCTCAAGAAGAACGCTCCGACCTCTGCCATCCATCGCGTCGCCGGCAATCCGAGCCGCGTGCCTGAGGCAATGCGCAGCGCGGCCATGAAGTCGCGCTGAGGAAGTGGATCCGGCGCGGTGAGGTTGATGGCGCCTTCGAGGTCGCTGCGTTCGATGAGAAACTCGACCGCCCGCACGAAGTCATCGCCGTGAATCCAGGAAAGGAACTGCTTGCCGCCTGCGATTGGGCCGCCGAAACCGACGCGGGTCAGCCCCAGCAGGACATCGAAGATGCCGCCGCGATCTGGGCTCATCACCATCGAAGTTCGAAGCGCGACCTTGCGCGTGCTCGGGGACTTCGCATCGGCTTGGGCTTGTTCCCAGGCTTGGGCGATTTCGATGCTTCGTTTCCAGTACTTTGGAGCGTCAGGTTCGTCGCCGCCTACCATCCCAGACGCTTCGTCATTCGGCGCGTCGAACCGGTGCGAGTAGATGGTCGCGGTACTCATCTGCAACCAGACCTTCGGTGGATGCTGAGCCTTCTCAATTGCCAGCCCCACCACTCGGGTCGAGTCGACGCGCGAATCCAGCATCGCCTTCAGGTTCTCTTCGGTGTAGCGGCAGTTCACCGTTCGTCCCGCCAGATTGATAACGACATCCGACCCGTCGAGCTCGCTGGCCCATGGACCCAAGGTGCGGCCATCCCACGTGACGACGCGCGCGGTGCTGGCGCCGCCCCTGCTCAGCAGCACCACGTCGTACCCGCGAGCGAGGAACGCCCTGCTCAGCAATGCGCCGACCTGTCCTGTCCCACCTGGGATGACAATCTTCATTTGGTTGCGACTCCTACTTCAGATGACGCGTGCCCAAAGAACGCCGCGCGACAACGACCGGTGCTCTGCAACGAGGCCGAGCTTCTTGAAGTCCTTCGAGTAGCGCGAGCCTTTCACCACCACCCAGCGGCGCGCCACCCTGCGCGCGTCGGCGAGCATCTGCGCGTTGAGTCCGCCCGGGTCAGCGAAGTGGCGCAGCATGTCGAATGCTTGCGACGACTTGTTGGGACGCCCGAACATCGGGTCAAACAGCACCACGTCGAAGCTCTTCGAAGGAAGCGTGGGCAGCACCTGGGCGCTGTCGGCGTGGCGCACTTCAATCTGCGCGAAGCCTGCACCATAGGGACGACTCAACGGTTCGCACGCCAGTGCACACAAGGCGACGCTCTTCTCAAGCGCCAGCACCCGACCTGCTGGGCCAACCACGCGTGCGCAGACCAGCGCATCGGCCCCCAGCCCCATCGTGCAGTCGAGTACGTGGTCTGCGGCACGCAACTCGCCAACTCGAATCAACATGTCCTCGGCGAAGCCTTGATCGATTCTCTTGATTCTCAGCTGCGCCATTCCGGGGGAAAAACGCAGGTCGCCTTCTGGATGTCGCAACGTCCAGCCGTCGCCGCCCAGCACGAGCAATGCCTCGGCTCCATCAGGCAGCGGCGCGTTCCGCTGGCGCTCGAGGTACGGAAGCCCCCAGGCAATCGCCTGCTCCCTCGCCTTCACGAAGTGGGCTGAGGAAACCAT
>JANOHG010000215.1:0-14884 GCA_031406375.1 Archangiaceae bacterium
GCTGCCGTCGTCGTTCACCATGAGCCCCGCAAGGCCAGTGGTGAGCATCGGGAAAACGTCCCAACTTCCGACGAGCGCAGGCGGCGCAAAGCCTGAGAAGTGAGGGTTTTGCAGCTTCTCTCGCAATGGAAGCAGCTGAGGGGTTCCGACATCGAGGAACCTGGCGCGGGTCGCTGGATCCTGGTCGGTGGTGAAATGCGGCCCGGGATGGCAGCCGCTGCAGTTGGCTTTGCCTTCGAACAGCGCCATCCCCGCTCGAGGATTTCCCTTGGTTCCATCGGGGAGATCCAACGATTCGACAGGCGCTCCATCAGCGCCCACGAAAGGGTTGGGCAAAGTGCTGATCAACGACGCGTAGAGCGTGAGCTGCTCGATCTCGGAATCCGAAGGGTCCGGGTTGTGAAAGCGATTGCGACCTCCAACGACTTTCGACGTCTCACCCATGCTCTTTGTTGAAGCAGGGGTGAAGTACGGCGCAGTCACCCGCACACCGCGCAGCGTCGAAGCACGGTAGACCCGCAGCGGGCTCGTCTTCTCGAACATCAGGCCGCCCATGTGGCCTTCCAGATGACACGCGTCGCAGCTCATCGCGGTGCGACCCAAATCCGCAAAAAACAACACCTGACCCAGCTGCCGCGCCTTCTGCTCGTACACGCTCGAGACGATTGGCGTCTGCTCTTTCCATTCCGCTCTGCCTTTCGCTGCGTGGGTGACATCGACGCGGGCCACGGTGCGCGTGAACCGGTTAAGCACCCAAAGGGTCTTTCCGTCAGTCGACAATGCGAGTGATTGAGGCCCTGAGTGAAGCGAGAGCCCTGCGCGATTCTTCACCCCAAAATCTTCGGGCGGCCGGATGCGCGGGAAGTCGTCCGGAGGCGGAAGCGCGAGCTCCTGAATGACCGCGGTTTTGGCGGCGGCGTCGCTGGCCACCAGCTTCTTCACGTCAACGATTCGAACCAGGCCAAGCGAAACGTCGGCCGCGTAGAGCAGCCCGCGGGCATCGTCGATCGCGAGCGCCTGGGTGACTCCGGCGCCAAACCCAAGGTGGCGAACGAACTTCTGGGCGTCGAGCACCGCGACGCCGCTGTTCATGCTCACTTCCATCTTCTCGGGGTTGGGTCCGATGTTCGGGCCGATCGACGCGACGAAGAGGCGTGAGACCTTGTTGCTAAACGCCAGCGCGCGCGGCGATGACCCATTCATCACGTACTTTGAAAATGCCGCGGTGTGACCACCCACAATTGAAGCGCCTGGTCCGGGCGCACTGATTCCTTTGGGCGATCCACTGACCGGGTCGAGCCACTGCACTTCGGCTGCCTGTGAGCAGCCAACCGCAAGGCCGCGGGGTGTCAGTACCAGCTGATCCGGGTTCGCGCCGACCGGCGTTCGCCACTTCTCTTTGGCGCCATCGGTCATCGAAAGCGCGCTGACGGTGTCTCGGGCGTGCTCGGCGAGAAAGAGAACATCGCCCTTGATGAGGATTCGGGTGGCGTTCGCGAGGGCGGGAAGGCTGCGGGAAGACCCACCCCCAATCGGCAGCAGCGTCAGCGTCGCTGCAAATCGGTGGGCGACCACCAGCCAGCTCTGATGTTGTTGATCCGTCCACGTGGCGAATGCGCTTGGCCCATCGGCGGTCTGAAGTCGGGTCACCTGCTTCGTCGCGATTTCGAGTGCGTAGACCTGATCTTCATGGCCAGACAGCGCGAACAGCCATGCACCGTCTGGGGAAAAGACGAGCGCGGTGAGATCGGCGAAATGGGTGTCATTGACGAGCACCAGCGGCGCGACGGTGGTTTCTGCGCCACTGACGTTGACGGTGAGCAACCCTTCGGCGAGCCCACCTGCGCTCTCGAGGTTGGCAGGCAACCGGGTGAAGGCGTGGTTCTCATCCAAGACCGTCAGCGGCAGCTCGAGCGTGGCGGCGCCGGTCAGCAGCAGTGTCATTCCGGGTGCGAGGCCGGTGCCCCAGACCGAGATCGGCTGCGAAGTCTGGTTCGACAGCAGGCGCGGCCCGACCGCAAGCAGGCGAGGCTTGATGACAGGCGCAGTTGCGACGACACCCGCATCAACTGCGGTCACCGATGTCGAAGACGGACAGCCGACGGAAAGAGCGACGACGAAAGCGAAGAGAGCCAGGCGCACCCGACAAACCTTACCCGCACGCATCGAGGTGCTGGTCGGAACCTGTAACAGTGGGCCGGTGTCGACTCGAGATGAACCGTCATCGATCGTGCGTACATGTGCGTGCGAATGCGTGGGCATCGGTGGATTTGTTGACGCGTGGGCCTTGGGTTCGTTTTAGTCTCTGCGTTCGCATGCGCACGACAATCATGTTGATCGGAGCGCTGGTGATGTTGAACGGATTCACCGCCTTCGCGGCTCCCAAGAGGAAGTCTGCCCGGCCCGTTCCTGCCGCCGCGGCAAAGAAGGAAGCACCAGCGGTGAATCTCAACAGCCGGCCGCCCGCAGGAGCCATTGAGCCTCAAGCAGATTCTGGGGGCGCCGCGCCGACACGTGGGCCGACCCGCATCGACTTCGACGATCGGTTGATCCAGGGCCAGACCAACAAGTCAGGCGCCGTATATCTGTACGATCGCAAAGAATTGAAAACCCGCTCGATGATCAAGAAGCGCGAGAGCTTTCGCGAAGAGATCGTGGGCTCGCTGTACGACGGGTTGTAATTTCCCGCCCTGCAGGCGGCAGCGTGATTGGAGTCTCGTGAAGTGAGCGCACAACCCACGGTGCTCCAGGTTGTGATCCTGCGAGACGGGCTTCTTGTCGGCACGGAAGTCTTCGTGCCTGGCCAATACACGCTTGGCTCCGGCCCTTTCTCGGACCTCAAGCTCGACGACCCGTCCGTCGGAGAGTTACACGCGACGCTCTATTTTCAGAATGGCAAGGCAGCGGTGCAGGACCAAGGCGGCATCCTTGGGGTCTTCGTCAACGGCCATCGCGTCACCACCTGCGAAGTGCGTTCGGTTGATGACGTCGCAATCGGGCCCTTCTCGCTGAAGATTCGAGTGCTGGCGCAGAAACCGGTGGCCAAGCAGGGGCCTCCGCCCGAGCTGGCAGCTTTGTTTGGTTTACCCAACCCGGCGGTGCCGGTTCCCCTCGCTCCTGCTGCTGCCGTGCGTCCGCCAAGCCCGATTCCTGCCACCGTGGTGTCAGCGCGACGGGCGGCGGCGATGATCGAGACCACGATTCCCACGACCGGGCCAGCCACGAACCTTCGAGCCGTATCGTCGGCTCCGTTCGAGATGGACGAAGAGACGATGACCCAGGGCGCCGTTGATGGCGCCATCGACCTCCGCCCTCCTCCTTGGGAACCGCCTCCCCTCAACCTGCGGCCAGCTGCCGTGTCAAAGCCCGAGCCGGTGCGGGCGCCACCGCCGTTGATGCGACCCCCGCCCCGCCCTGTTGCGGCACCACGCCGCAATCAGCCTGCGGCCGCGCCGACCGACTTGGTGCCGCACCATGTTCCAGCGCCGCGCAAGCGATCGCCGCCGGCGATTCCTTCAGCGGTCGACGGCAGAGGCCGCCCGCGGCTGTTCTTCGAGCTGTATTGGGGCGAGGTTCGTCAGCACGCGCGCTCTTTCGCTGCAATTCCTTCCAAGAAGCCGGTGATCGGCGCCTTCGACGACAACGCCGCGATGCCGCTGTGGGGCTTTCGCCTGCAGCAATCGCAGATGGTGCTGGCCGACAAGCAGGGCGGGGGCTACCGCGTCTTCGTACCGGCGGGCGCGGCCGTCGAGCGCCGCGCGGACGACGGAAACTTCTACCCGTTGCCGGTGGATCAACTCGAGGCCGTCGGGCAAAGGAAGTTCATCGCCTTGTCGAAGGGGCAGGCGGTTCGATTCTCAGGCGACGACGAGATGTCTCTGGTCGCCTATGTGCAGCGTCCGTTGCCACGCCCGTGGTCGAACCCACTGAAGACGCTGCCGCTGTTGGCGCTTTTCCTCAACGCGTTGTTCATCGGTCTCTTCGGCGCCTTCGTCAATCTCGTCCCGACGGACGAGATGCCTGACTTCGTGAACAAGAACGTGCCGCCGGTTGCGGTGCGGCTGATTGCTCCGAAGAAGAAAGAGGAAGCGAAGAAGAAGCTCGAGGCGATAAAAAAGAAGGAAGAGGCCAAGAAGAAGGAGCCCGAGAAGAAGAAGGTCGAAGTCGCGAAGGTAGAGAAGCCGGTTGCCAAGCCGCCCCCGCTCGCAGAGCCGCCGAAAATCAAAGCACTCGAGAAGCTTTCCGCCGCGGGCCCGGCGATGAAAGATCTGCTCGCGGCGGTCGACAAGCTCGGCAGCGGCCCTGGCAAAAAGGACGCGAAGAACAACTACAAGATGGCGGATCTGATTGGCAAAGCGCCGATCGCGAACGCGGGCCTGGGGACCTTTGGCATCGGCGGCGGCGGGGCGGGTGGAATGGGGACGAAGGGTCTCGAAGTGTTGCGCGGGAAAGGCGGGGGAGGCATTGGCGCGCTCGGCGCGGGCAGCGTAGGTAAGGGCGCGGTAGGTGGCACGGTGGGTCGCGCTTCGGTGCGGAGCATTGGCGTGCAAGGAACCATCGACAAGGAAGCGGTCGCCAAGGTCATCAACTCGCACTTGTCCGAAGTTTCCGCCTGCTACGAGCGCGCGCTGCTGCGCGAGCCAGGGCTGGCAGGAAAAATCGTGCTCGAGTGGAACATTTCTGTCTCGGGCACGGTGACAACCGCGAAGACGAAGTCGTCGACGATGAGGTCGAGCGCAGTCGAGGCGTGCATTCTCACCGCGCTGAAGACGTGGAAGTTTCCACCAGCCAAAGGCGCAGGTGTGGTGATCAGCTACCCGTTCCTCTTCAACTCGGTCGGCTACTGAAGTCTTCGGCGATCGTCGGTACCGCTCGAAGATTCCTTGCCTAACCTGCGCAACATCGCGAGCATCGCCCCGCAGGCGCTCGCGAACCGCGAAGGGGACACCACGTGAAACGCGTTTTGGCCGTCGTGATGTTGTTGTCTTCAATCGTCGCTCGCGCACAAAATACAGACCTCGAGAACCCTGGCAGTGTGTCTGCGATTCAAAACCGCGCATACACGATGGACTTCGAGTTCAACCCGCTGGTCGTCGGTACCCTTCCGCTCGACGCGTTCTACAAGGGCTACTACCTCGCTGGAGGCGTGGTCGTGCACTTCAGCGACTTCCTCGCTTGGCAGGTGGGACGTGGGGCCTACAGCTTCAACGTCACGACCGGCCTGCGAGACCAGCTCGAGCGCGACTTCGGGGTGCTGCCGACGGCCTTCGACGAGGTCAATTGGTTCGTCGGCTCAGACCTGATGCTGAAGCCGTTTTACGGCAAGAGCTCGGTGCTCAACACGTGGGTGATGCACTACGAGGCGCACTTTCTGATTGGAGCGAGTCTGTTCAAGTACTCGGTGGGTGGGTTTTCGCCGGCGGTCAATCTCGGTGCGGGCATTCGATTGTTTCAGACGCGCTACGTCAGCTACCGGCTGGACGTGACGGACAACATCGTCATCAACACCAAGGGGAAGTTTTCGCAGGTGATTACCATTCAGCTGATGCTCGGGCTGAACTTCGGTGGCACCGAGTGACGGCGGCTTGGATGAATCGCACCGTCTTTGTTGCGTTGATTGCTGTCGCGGTGAATCCGGGTGCGCTGGCGCAAGGCAAGAAGGTCGACCCGGTGACGGGAGACGCCGCCGCGAGCAAACCGAAAGATGCGCCCCAACCTGAAGAGGCGAAGGCGGTTCCTGCGCCGGCAGTGCCGCGGAAGCTCGACCCCAAGCTCTTCGATGACGCGCTCAACGACTACTTCACCGGGAATCCGAAAGAGTCGGCGGCCAAGCTGTTCACGTTCACCGAGAACGTGGCGGCGACGGACGAGAACTACGCCTGGGCGCAGTTCTTCCTCGCGCGATCTCTGATTGAGCTTGGGCTGCGCCACGCGGGCGCGGTTTACCTCGCCCGCATCGCCCGCGAGCGCACCAACCCGCAGGTGTTGCCCAAGGCGTTGGCGACGCTGCAGGAACTGACTGACCTTCCCCACGACGAAGTGCTGATAGACGAGCAGGTGTTCGGTGCGCTCGACCTGGGGTTTCTGCCCGAAGAGATCAGCGGCTACGCGCACTACCAGCAAGGTCTGGTCGACCTTCGTGTCGGCAACGAGCGCTGGGCGAACACCCACTTCTCGAAGCTGCCCGAGGCGGGGGCCGAAGCCTCGCGGGCCAAGTTCGCGCTGCTGGTCACGCGACTAAAGTCGCTGAAGCGCGACGTGCCCAAGGAAGTGATCGACGATTTCCTCGAGCTGGCGAAAGACGAGAAGCTGACTCAAGACGCGCGCAACGACGCAATCCTCGCGGTGGCGCGGCTGCGCTACGAGCTGAAGGACTTCAACGGGGCGTTCGAGGCGTACAACCTGGTGAAGCTGCCGGCGCTCGATCCCGGTCGCGCGACGCTGTACCTCGAAGAGGCGTGGACCCGGTACAACCTGGGCCAGATTCACGCCGCGATGGGGATCCTCACCACGCTCGACGCGCCGTCATTTCGCGATGAGTTCTTGCCCGACAAGTACCTGCTACGGGCGTTCATCTACCGCGACCTTTGCTACTACTTGCCGGCCAAGCGCGCGGCCAAAGAGCTGACGCGGCGGTTTGCAGACTCGATCGAAGCAATCCGAGACCGTGAAGATCTCAGCCGAGATCCACGCTTGTTACGCGCCGCAAGCAGCCACGGCGCGACGAAGCGCTCGCGAAAGTTTTTCGAGTCGTTGGAACTCGAGAGCGAGCTGCTCGGTCGGTTCGCAGGCACCTTCGGCGATCGCATGTTCTCGTACATGACGCGGCTGTATGACCTCGCTCGCGCCGAGAGCACCCGCGTCTACGACGAACGGTTGAGGAATTCGGTGCGCAGCGAGGCAGACAAGCTGCTGCGCGCTGCCGAGCAGGTTCGGCTGATGGAGTACGAAGTGGGGCTCAAGCTTTACGAGCGGGTGAAGAGAGGTTCGAAGCTGGTCGCGCTGGTGGAAGAGCCGAAGCTCGAGCAGAAACAGGTCGCGTTCCGGTTCGTGAATGAGTACTGGAATGACGAGCTGAGAGACTATCGCTTCTCGCTGCGCTCACGCTGCATCGAGGAGACCTTCGAATGAGCTCGTTGGCGTGGATCGTCGGGCTGGCGATGACCGCAGCAGGCGGCCCGAAGCTTGCGAGCAACAAGCTCGAGAACCCGATTGTTTCCAGACAGAAAGAAAAGGGTGAGCTCATCGAAAAGTTGCGGCGCGACATCTTCAAGGTCGACCGCAGTATTGGCGAGACCAACAAGCTGATCGCCAAGAGCCGCAACGCTCCGTACTTGCCGGATCTGCAGTTTCGTCAGGCCGAGCTGTACGTCGAGAAGAGCCGGTACGTTTATTACCTTCAGGCTGAGACGCGCCCAGAAGGGCAGAAGGGCGCAATGGTGTCGCCTGAGACCAAGCTGCTCAAGCAGAAGGCGATGCAGATTTACAACCGCATCCTTCGCGAGAATGCCGACTTCAAGGATGGCGACAAGGTCACCTTCTATCTGGCGCACGAGCAGCGCGAGATGGGCGACTTCGACCAGATGCTCAAGACGCTGGGAGAGCTGATCAAAAAGTACCCGAGCTCGCCACTGCGCTTGGACGCTGAGCAGATTCTAGGCGACTACTACTTCGACAAGACCGAGCTGAAACAAGCCGAAGAGCACTACCGCGCGATCCTCGATGCCCCTGCTTCACCCGTGCACGATCTGGCGCGCTACAAGATGGGGTGGATCCGAATCAACGAGAGCAAACACGCCGACGCGGTGACGTTCTTCGAGGCAGCTGCTGCGAGCGCGCCAATTCCCGGAGTCGACGCGGCCAAGAGCCTCAACGTCAAGCGCGAGGCCCTGCTGGACCTGGTCTACAGCTACACCGAATCGCGACCCGCGAAGGGCGCGCTGCAGTACTTCGAAAAGCTTTCCGAGTCGCGCGCGACCTATTCCTTGGCGCTCGACAAGCTCGGCAACCGCTATTTCATCAAGCAACAATTCGAGTACGCGATTCCGGCACTGCGCAAGCTGATGGAAGTTCAGCCTGACCCGGAGCTCGAGGTCGAGCGGGCCCAGAAACTCTACGACGCGCTGAAGGCTGCGAAGAACAAGGTCAACCCGCGACCCGAAGACGTCGCGTTTCTGGTGCGCGCCGCAGTTGGAGTGAAGACGGATCCAAGCAAGGACGAGACGTCGCGCAGGAAGACGTTGCTCGAGCTCGAAGAGATGGCGCGCGATTTATCGACCACCCTTCACGTTCAGGCGCAGAAGAAGGAAGACAAGAACCTCTACCTCGAGGCGGCGGCGGCATACGAGCGGTACCTGTCGCTGTTCCGGCCCAAGCAGTACGCCACCCAGATGATGCAGAACCGCGCCGACGCGCTCTTCGCAGCGCGTCGCTTTCCCGAGGCCGCGCGGCAGTTCGAAGAGCTGGCGGTCTATCTCGACGGAAACAAGGCCCCCCAGAAGGCCAACGAGAAGGGCGCTGCCGAAGACGCCACCAAGCTCGACGTCGCGAAGGCCAAGAAGGATCCGGCCGCCGCGGCGGCTGCTGCCAAGCCCACCCTCAAGGACAGCAAGTTCGCTGCCGTCGCGCAGGTGTCGAACGCCGTGAGCGAGAAGACGGTCAACACCGTCAAGACACACGAGGAAGCGCTGTATGGCGCGCTGCTGGCCCACTTCTCTTCGCTGCGCGCCGGAGAAGTCGAACGACTCAATGCGTTCGAGGTGGCGGACGCGCGACAAGCCCTGAAGCTGCAGGGCGCGCAGTACGTCAGCCGGTACCCGACGACAGAGCACGTGCTCGAAGTGAAGTTCAACATCGCGCGCGCCTTCTACGAGGACGGCGATTACAAGAAGGCGGCCGAGCTCTTCCAGGGTTTCGCAATCACCCACGCCGAGCACAAGGACGCGACGGTGGCGGGGAACCTGGCCCTCGACAGCTTGCGGCAGATTAACGACTTCAAGGGCATCGAGGCGACGGGCAAGGCATTTCTGGGCTCGAAGCTACCTGCAGGATTCCAAGCCGACGTGAAGCGGATCATCACCGAAAGCAAGAGCGAGGCGCTGGGCGAGCTGGCGTTGAAGTCGACCGAGGAGACAGGGGACGTCATCGAAGGGCTGCTGAAAGTGGCCGAAGAGAACAAAGGCCAGGAGATTGGCGAGAAGGCGTTGTACGCCGCCTTCACGGCTGCGCGAGAGAAGCGCGACAACCGCAAAGAGCGCGAGATTGGCCAGAAGTTCATCGCCGAGTACGGCAAGTCGACCTATTTGTCGGACGTCATCCTCACCCTTGGAAGGCACGCGGCAGAAGGGGGTCGCTACGCAGAAGCCGCGGGCTTCTACGAGCAGGTCGGCCAGAAGTTCCAGGGCGATTCGACGGGGCTCGACAGCTTCATCGCTGCCGCGCGGCTGAAGATGGCGTTGGGCGATTACGCCGGAGCAGTGAAGGCGTTCGAGCAGGCTGCTGAGCAGGCGGGCTCGCGCAAGGCCGAGGTGCTGGTGCTGATTGCCCAGGCGCAGATGAAGTTGAAGCAGCCCGCGAAGGCGCGCGCGGTGGCCGAGCAGGTGCTCAAGCTGGACAAGGTGAATCCGGCGGCGGCCGCAATCGTGGCCGAGGTGGTGGCGACGACGACGAATGAGAGGCCCGAGGCGCTGATTACTTTGCTCACCCAGGTGACGAACGCGCCCAATTCGGCCGGAGAAGACATGGCGAAGGCGCTCTGGTACCTCGGAGAAATCCTCTACAAGCAGTACAAGGCGATCGCCCCCGACAAGGTCGACGAGAAGGTCGCGGCGTTGCAGCAGCTGCAAGGCATCTACAACCAGGCCGCGTCGATGGGCAGCGCCGAGTGGGCCGTCGCGTCGCTGTGGCGCATTGGCAACGGCCTGCAGCACATCGCTGACGTGGTCGAGGCCACCGTGGTTCCGCCAGGGCTCAAGCCGGCTGAAATAGAGCAGTTCCGCGCGGCGGTGAAAGAGCAGTCACAGCCGCTGAAGGATCAGGCGAAAGGCACCTTCGCGGCCTGCCTCTCGCGCGCCGAGCAACTCGAAGTGTTCAGCTTTGCGGTGGTGGGTTGCCGGAAGAAAGTCGACGACGCTGTCTCTCCACTTCGGGGGGCGGTCACCGAGAGGCAAATCAACGTCGAGGAACTGACGAAGAAGGCCGAGACGACGCAGAACGCCGCCGACTTCGAGCAGTTGGGACTTCAGTACCTGGGCGCGTTCAAGGTGAATGACGCACAGCTCGCGCTGAACCGGGCGATCGAGCTCGAGGACGGTCGGGCGACTGCGCATTCTGCGTTGGGCTACTCGTACCTGCTTCAAGGTGACGCGATGAGCGCTCGAGCCGAATACGGCCGCGCACTCGAGTCGGATCCCACCTACGAGAAGGCGCGCGCGAATCTCGGAGCCCTGAAGTGCCGCTTCGGAGACCTCGAAGGCGCCAAGCGCGAGCTGTCGGTGATTAAGGATTCGGGCGGCATTTCCGGGCCCGACGTCGACCCCGAGTGGAAGAGCTGCAAGTGAACGGCGCTGCCACCATCGCTCTCGTCGGAGTGCTGCTGTCGGGCTGCGGAACAGGCAGCGGCGACCCGCGCGCGCTGTACCAACTCGAGGGCTCGTTGTCGGTGGTGATGGATTTGGGGTGGGACGAATGTTTCATCGACACCACGTCGGACGAGATTGCGGTGCGATTCGTTCGCAAGCGAAAGACGGCGACCGACACTCCGCTGAAGATTGTGTGGGCGCAGGCGGGCCAGGTGCTCAACACCCCCTCGACGGTCGACCTTGCCGAACCTCGGCCCGACGATGCGAACCGCCAGCGCGGCACCATCACCCGCACGGTGCTCGACGACAACCGGTCGGTGTTTCCACTGATGGTGCGCGGCAAGCTGACCTTCTTCGAACAGATTCGCCCCGACGCGTTCGTGAAGGGGCAGTTCAACGTCACCTTCGAGAACGGAATCGATTTCGCCAATGGGCGCACCATCTACGGCCCCTTCACCGCGAAGGTCCCTCCATGAGCCCGACAGCCTCTTTCCGCGCGCCGTTGGCAGTCATCTTGCTGCTCACGGCTGGCTGTCTGCGACGGGTACCCGACAACGTCATCGATCAACTTCCGTATGAAGCGCGCATCGAGCTGTTGGAGGCTGAGAATGATCTCGCGCTGGCGTTTGATCGCCTCGATGAGTCGCACAACGAAGTGTTGCGTACGCGGGAACTGATTCGCCGCGCGAAGGACCGCCTGAAGGCCGCAGACCGTGAAGTGTCGAACGCCGCTGACGCGCTGTCTCGCGAAGTCGCCGAGCTGGCGCTCACCGAGGGCGACGCCCGCGTCGAATACCTCAAGGCAAGGCAGCGGTTGAACGTGATGGAGGAGAACCTGGCGTCGATGTTCCTGCGGTGCGCGTACACCCGGTTCGAGCAATCGCGACTGCTGGCGGCTCGGAAGGCGAAGCTCAAGGGAAGCGAATCGCTGGATCCGGCCGACTTCGAGAACGACGTCAAAGTGTGCGATGCGAAGCACGCCGAAGCGAGGGAGTCGATGAAAGAAAGCGAGAGTGAAGCCACCACGTTGCGCTCGAGCTGGGACGCGACGAAGGAAAAGCTGGCGAAGAAGACCTTCGACGCACGCGCAAGTCCGTTCGTCGAGTGACCATGGCGCGCTCTTTTGCAGCGGTGTTCCTTCCTGGGCTGCTCGTGCTGCTGAGTGGCGCGGCGCCTCCCGCGGACCAAAAGGCTGCGCTTGATCGCCAGGTTCAGGTCGAGTCAGCGACCCTTCAGCAATCGCCCGAGGACATCGAGGCGCTCTACCGACTGGGGTTGGCGTGGCTGTCGCTTGGAGAAGCGAAGAAGGCCATCAAGCCGCTGGAAACGTTGGTGCAGAAGGACCCCGAGTCGATTGACGGGAAGCTGCTGCTCGCGCGCGCGTACCGACTTTCGAACGAGACGAACAAGGCAAAGGAACTGCTCGATTCGGCGATCATCTCGCTTCCTGACGAAGTCTCGCTGCGCGCCGAACGAGGATTGCTCGCGCGACAACAAGAGGACCTGAACGTCGCGATCGAGCACTACCGAAAGGCGGTCGCGTTGGCTCCGCAAGACCCCGGGCTGCTCTTCAATCTTGGCGAGGCATTGCAACAAAAGCGCAGCGTCGACGAAGCGATTTCTACCTACCGGGCGGCGCTGAAGCTCAAGCCCGACCTGACGGCGGCGAACGTGAACCTTGCCAAGGCGCTGGCAGACAAGGGGCAATTCACCGAAGCCAAAGAGCTGCTCACCAAGGTCAGCAAGGACACGCTCGAAGACGCTGAGGCCCACTACAACTTGGGTGTGTTGTTGATGCGCGAGAACAACGTCACCGGCGCGGTGGCCGAATACGAACGAGCGCTGGCGATCAACCCGAAGCACGCGCCGGCGTTGAACAACCTGGGGGTGGCGCTTGATGCGCGCGCAGACCACAAGAAGGCGCTCGAGGCCTTCAAGCGCGCGACGGTCGCTGACCCGGGCTACTCCGAGGCCTTCTTCAACCTTGGCCTGAGTTACTTCAACGTCAATGAAGGGGGCAAAGCGACGCGGGCGTTCGAGCAGGCGCTGAAGCTCGAGCCGACGGCCAGCGGTCCGTACGTTCAACTGGGTACCCTCTACCTGCAACAGGGCAAGCGCGACCGCGCGGTCGAAGCATTCAAGAAGGCGATCGCGTCCAGCGAAGAAGCCGAAAAGAAGGGCTCGAAGTTCGCCCTCATTCGCAAGAACAACGCCGCCCGGCGCACCACCGACGCGTACCGAGGCCTCGCGCTCGCTTACCTTTCTCAGGCCAGGTTCGACGACGCGATCAACACCCTGAAGACCGCGGTCGACAAGCTGCCCGATGACGCGTCGGCGCATCAGGCATTGGCCGAGGCGTACCTGGCGTCAAGCAATCCAGAAGGTGCAATCGAGCAGTTCAAGATCCGCCTTCGGCTCGAGCCTTCGTCGGAAGGCAAGCTGGACCTCGCCCGGGCGTACGTGAAGAAGCGGGTGGCGCGCGAGGCCGAGCCGCTGTACCGCGAAGTCCTCAAAGCCGAGCCGGCGAATGCTCAGGCTCAGCGCGGCCTGGTGGACCTGTATTTGTCGATGGGCAGATTGGCTGAGGCCGAGAAGCTGCTGGAAGAACGAATTCGCGCTCAGCCCGACGATTCGGCGATGCAGGCGCGCTATGGCATTCTCAACTCGCGCATTGGGCGGCCCGACAAGGCGTTGCCCGCACTCGAGATGGCGGTCGAAAAGGACCCGACCCACTTCGAAGCGCGCGCAGAGTACGGGTACCTGCTGTACCGGGGCGGCGACGCGGACAAGGCAATGCGCGTGCTCAATGACGTGCTGTCGGCCGAGCCCAAGTTGGCGCTGGCGATCTACTACCGGGGCGTCGTTCTCTTTTTCAAAGGGGATGCGCGCGCGGCCGAAGCAAGCTTCAAGCTCGCGACGCAACTCGACCCTTCGCTGTCCACGGCTTTCTTCTCGTTGGGTGAGCTCTACGAGAAGCAAGGAAAGCGCGACGAGGCGAAGCGTTCGTACGAAGCCGCCGCGAAGCTCGACCACCGCGAAGCATCAGATGCCCTCAAGAAGCTGAAGTAGGGCCAAGAGCTCACGGGCGAGGGGAAGTCGATTCGACAGCGAGGGCCTTCCTGGACGGCGGCAGCGGCAACGTGCTCTGGCCGAGAATCAGTCGCGCGCCACGCTGGTAGGTGAACCACGCCCACGACCACTCGACCATCACTTGAAGTCGGTTGCGAAACCCAATCAGGAACAGAAGGTGGACGGCGAGCCAGCCGAGCCAACCAAGGAATCCCGACAGCTGGACGCGACCGATGTGCGCGATTCCCGATGCGCGGCCAATGGTGGCCATATTGCCTTTGTCGATGTACTCGAACGTCTGGCGCGGCTGTTTGTCGACGGTTCCAAGAATCATCTTCGCGGCGAAGCGCCCGCCCTGGATCGCGACCTGGGCGACGCCCGGCAGACCGCGGCCGTCGACGGTCGGAAATGCGGCGAGATCTCCAACGACGAACGCCTCGGGGTGCCCTGGAATCGACAGGTCCTTCTCGACTTTCACCCTACCCGCGCGATCGAGCTCGACGCCCAAACTTCGGGTCAAGGGAGCAGCGGCTACCCCCGCGCCCCACAGCACGGTGCGCGAGGGAACAAAACCCGCCGCCGTCTCAACTCCATCAGCCCGCACTTCAAGAACCGCAGTTCCGATGCGGACGTCGACCCCCAACTCCCTGAGCGAGAACTGCGCCGCGGTCGAAAGCTTCTCGGGAAAGCCAGAGAGGATCCGCGGCCCTGCCTCGAGAAGAATGATTTTAGCGAGGGTTGGATCAATCGCGCGAAAATCGCGGGCCACCGTGAAGCGCGAGAGCTCTCCGAGCGCACCGGCAAGCTCGACTCCCGTAGGTCCTCCGCCGACGACGACGAACGTGAGCAGCGCATCACGCAGCGCGGCGTCTTCACACGTCTCGGCGGCCTCGAAGCTCAGCAGCACCCTTCGGCGAATCTCGAGCGCGTCCTCGAGCGACTTCAACCCCGGAGCAAAGCGTTCCCAGTCGTCGTGGCCAAAGTACGAGTGGCGCACGCCCGCGGCGAGCATCAGGTAGTCATAGGAAAGCTCTTCAACCTCACCGCTGGCTTCGTGCAGCTTCATGCGACGGGAAGTAAGGTCGATGTGCGAAACCTCGGCAAGGCGCACCTGGATGTTGGGCGCACTGGCGACGAGATGGCGAATCGGGGAAGCGATGTCATTCGCCGAGAGGCCCGCGGTGGCCACCTGGTACAGCAGCGGTTGAAACAGGTGGTAGTTCTGGCGGTCGACG
>JANOHG010000246.1:0-1313 GCA_031406375.1 Archangiaceae bacterium
CTCAAGCTTGCGCTCAAGCCCCTCGAACCCTTCAAGAACGACTTTAGCGTCGTCTCAAATCTTCGCATTCCTCTTCAGACGGGAGGCGTGAAGCCGCCCGGCAGTCGCATCGCGGGTGGTTTTCACTACTCAACCACCGGGCCCTTGGTTTCAGGAGTGAGCAATACCAACACCCATAATGGCCATTCGCTGGGTGAGTCGTCTGACGTCATCGTCGCGCGCACGCTGAACACTGCGCAAATGCCCCACCTCGCGTACCGCGTTCAGGCCGCCGCCTACAAAGACTTCGGCGTTGATGAGCTGTCGTGGCGAACCCCCACCCGGAACGGCGAATACGTCACCCCGCGCCCGATCATTCCGGTCGCCAGCCCTGGCCTTGCTTACAACGGCCTGTTCTCGTCCTTCGCGCCTCCAGAAGGCGGAACCCCCAACGCAGCCGTCGCAAGCGCGCTCGCTCGAAGGCGCAGTGTGGTTGACCTGGTGCGTGGCGAAACCGAAGCGCTGCTGCCACGATTGGGCAGCGCGGATCGCCAACGCCTCGCTCAACATCTTGACCATGTGCGGTCGCTTGATGGTCGCCTCGCGGCTCTCCAGGTGCCCACGAACACCCAGACCACCTGCAAAAAGCCCACAGCTCCAGGAATGGATCCCGCTGCGAATGCCGACGGCTCGTATTCCAACGAAGAAGCTCGCGCGACGGCCTTCGACGATTTGATTCATATGGCGCTCGCGTGCGATCGGTCGCGCGTCATTTCGTACCAAATTACCACCAGCATGTCTGGGATGACGTTGCCCGTCGGCTTGCCTGTAGACCAGAACAACTCACCGCTGAAGTACACCGATTGGCAAGGAGAATCGGTGGCTCACCCAGCGTCGGATTTGCACAGTGTTACTCATAACTTTTCTGATCGTACATTGGCCCAAACGATTTCTTGGCACGTAAAGCACTTCGCAAGTCTGATTCAAAAGCTCAAGAGCACCCCCGAGGCCTCTGGCACCCTTCTCGATCACACCGTGCTGGTCTTCTTGATGGAAGCTGGCGCTGGCGCTGGCGCACCGCACAGCAGCGAGCAGATGGCTGCACTCATCGCCGGAGGATCCAGCTCTGGACTCAAACTCGGCCAGCATTTCATCTCGGCACAACAGCATCCTGCGTCGTGGTTGGTGACTGCAATGAATGCAGTCGGTGTCACGCAATCGTCACTGGGCGAGATCTCGGGTCGAATTCCGGGTCTGCTGCCTTGATCCTCGATGTTCTGAAGGGAGCTCAAATGTTTCGAATAGCGCGAGCACTGTTGGTGGCGGTTGTCGCG
>JANOHG010000293.1:0-8171 GCA_031406375.1 Archangiaceae bacterium
TTGATCGCGACTGCCCGATGGGGTTGCGGTGCGTTGATCAGGTGTGTCGGGCGCTCGACGAGGGCGACGGCGGCAGGTTTCGTGGGGCGCTCAGATTTGGGCAGGCGTGCGATGCGGGAACGCAGTGCGAGTCGGATCGCTGCGTCGGGGGTCCCGCCGGGCCGTTCTGCACCCGCGACTGCGATGACACGCTGGCCGCGTGTCCTGACAGCTACGCGTGCAAGCAGATAGGCGCCGACAGCTTGTGCGCCGTTGCTCAGCCGCTGTTGTGTCAGGACTGCAAGGTCGACTCGCAGTGTGGCGCCTCGGGAGCGGACAAGTGTCTGGTGCTCGACGGTGGCAGCTTCTGTGGGCGCGACTGCACCTTCGAGCCGTGTCCTTCGCTCTACCAATGCGCGGCGATGGGAAACGGTCTTCGGCAGTGCGTGCCACAGGGAAAGACATGCGACTGTCTGCCCCAGACGCTGGGGTTGATGAAGTCGTGCCGGGGCGTTCGCAGCGCGTTCGGTGTGTGCTTGGGCAATCAGGTGTGCCAGCAAGACGGCGGTTTTACTTCCTGTGTTGCTCCGCTCGCGTTGCAGGAGACGTGCAACGGCGTCGACGACGATTGCAACGGAGGCATCGATGACTTCACGCCTCCGACCTGTAGCAGGACGTCAGGCGGGCGCACGTGTGTGGGGCTTCAGCGGTGTCTGGCGACCGCGGGGCTGGTTTGCGCTGCGGCCGAGCCGGGCTCAGAGGTGTGCAATCGTCAGGATGACGACTGCAACGGCACCATCGACGACGGCTTTCAGGACGCAGGGGTCTACACGCGCATCGATCACTGCGGCGAGTGTCAAAATGACTGTCGCGCGATCCCGCATGCGACTTCGACGCAGTGCCGCGCGACAGGTTGCGCAGTGCTCTCCTGCGAGACAGGGTACTTCCCCTGGCCAATTGCAGCTGCGACCCAATGCCTCGCACTGCTCGACACGCTCTGTCGTCCCTGCGGCGTCGACGCCGACTGCATCGGAACCGGAAGCCAGTGCCTGACGATTGACGGCGCGAAGGTGTGTGGGCGGGGCTGTGGGGCGGGGTCTTCACTGGGGCCATGCCCCACCGGCTTTAGTTGCTCGGCAGGAAACCAGTGCGTTCCGATGTCGGGCACCTGCACCTGCCGCACGACTACCGTGGGCGCGACACGCTCGTGCACCGTCTTGGTCTGCAAGGGATTCGAGAAGTGTCAGCCGTCGGCCACCTGGAGCGCGTGCGATGTCAGCTCGTTCAACCCCGAGATTTGTGACGGCAAAGACAACAACTGCAACCTGCAGATTGACGAGGGTTTCCGAAATGCGGTCACCTCACGGTACGACACCGCCGAGCACTGCGGTTTTTGCAACAACGACTGCACCAAGTATTTCTCGCCTGCGCTGCAGCACACGACCGGAGTCTGCGACACGGTTCCCTTGATGCCGCAGTGCACACGAGGGCCGTGTCTGACCGAAACGGTGGGGCCGACCGTCTTCGAGTGGGTCGACGTAGACGGTCAGTTGCCCAACGGATGCGAGTGTCGCCGGGTACAGGCAAACACCACCATCGACCTTCCAGATCGCGCTCCGTTGGCGGGCGCTTCTTGGGTCGATGAGAACTGCGACGGCGTCGACGGCGTCACCAGTGACGCAATCTTCGTGTCGATCGCCGCACCCGCAGGCGGAAATGGCTCGCGCACGGCGCCGCTGCAAACGATCTCTGCAGGGCTTTCTGCTCAACAAGCGCAGGCGAAGAAGTACGTGTTGGTGGCGCAGGGCTCGTACCGCGAGAGCGTTCGGCTGTTCGAAGGCGCGCAGCTGTTTGGTGGCTATTCGGGCGACTTCTTGAAGCGCAATCCGCAGGTCCACCTCACGCAGATCATCGCTCAGCCCGCGAGCTCGACGGCACTGGCTGCGGTGCATGCCGAAAATCTCGGCGGTGGTTTAATCGACACCGTCGTTTCGGGCTTCGCGCTGATGGGGCTCGACGCTTCGGGCATGACTCCCGATGGTCAGCCTGGCCCTTTGTCGATGGCGGTGTACCTGAAGGACGTTGGAGCGCGTTTCGTACTGCAGAACAACGATGTGATCGGCGGGCGGGGCGGTGAAGGGGGCCGTGGCATCACCGGATCGCAAGGGCACGGGCGGCAGGTATCTGCGGCGCTTGATGGCTTCTCTGGGGTGAACAGCACGTTCTTCGCGAATGGGAATTGCGCGATGAGCAACGCGCGAGCAGGTGGCTTGGCGGGCATCAACGCCTTTTGTGGCAGCGTCGACGCCAACGGCACACGGGGCGGAGGCGTGGTGTGTCCGGGCTACTCGTTTGCCGGCAATCAGGGCACCCAACAAGCCTGGGTAGGGTTGCCGCCGGGCAGTCGCCAGGGCCGCGGTGGATGGGATTGGAGCTTCGACACCCAGTCGGGCCTTGGGTGCTCGCACGTGACCGAGTCGGGCTTTCCGTCGATGATCCAGCCGCACGACGGCGCAGACGGGTTGCCGGGCGCGGATGGCGTTTCGGGCTCTGCGGGCTCTGGCGCGGCGGCGCGCGCGCGCAGCGGCAGCGTTCTAAACGGAGTCTGGGTGGTGGCTCCTGCAGGCGCGGCAAACGGAACCGCGGGCCTGGTCGCTCAAGGAGGCGGCGGGGGTGGCGCAGGGGGAGGCGTGGCAAAGTTCATCAGCGGTTGCCAGGGCTGGGAAATCGGAGCGACGGGTGGCGGCGGTGCTGCGGGCGGATGTGGCGGGGTCGGAGGACTTGCGGGCGGCGCGGGCGGCGCGTCGATTGGAATCTTCATTGCGCGCACCGGTGCTGCGTCAGGGCCGACGATTCTCGGCAATCGCATTCAGCGCGGGCGCGGCGGCGATGGCGGCTTTGGCGGTTTTGGCGGAGCAGGAGGACTCGGAGGTTCCGGTGGCTTTGGTGGTCTGGCGATGCGCTGGAGCAGCTCAGTCGGAGGGAAGGGCGGAGTGGGCGGCAACGGTGGGCCTGGAGGCGGAGGAGGCGGAGGGGCAGGTGGGCCGTCGTTTGCGCTCGCCGGCCATAACTTCGACGTCGGTGGCTTCTCTGCCAGCAACACGTTCCTCACCAGCGCAGCGGTCGACACTGGCGGCAAGGGAGGCGGAGGCGGCACGTCGCTGGGCGGCGTGGCCTCGACGGGAACGCCGGGAGTCGCGGGGGCTTCGGTGGATCTGTTTCGGTTCGGGGTCTGTGGTGCAGGTTGTTCGGCTGGCTTCACCTGCGATGTGAACAGCGTCTGCGTGCCGAACTGAAAATTCATCTGCGGGTTCTTCGCGGTTAGCTTTGGCGTCGACCTGGTGGGGGCGACGCCGATGCAGGTCCACTGAAGTTGGCGGTCTTGGCCGAAAGCGCCGCGCAGACTAACCGCCGCGAGCCCCTTTCAATTTTACTCTCAACTGCGTCTTACTTCTGCTGGGCAGTGGCTGGCGCAGTGAAGTTGCCCGCCGCGGCGAGCTGAACCAACGCCCCCACCGCGGTCAGTCGGTCTCTGATCCTCTCGGCGTCGTGGGTGAGCGCGCCCGCGACCAGCACCGCAGGCACTCGCTCGACAAGCGCTTTGGCGTCCTTGAGCTCGATGCCGATCAACTCGCGCACTTCTTTAATCACGCTGATCTTGTTCTCACCCGCAGAGACGAGCACCACGTCGCGCTCGCTGAACTCCAGGTGGTGCGTGCTCGGCCGCTTTCGCACGCGATCCTCGCTCGCGCGCAGAAACCCAATCAGCGCCTCGTTCACAGCGGCGGGCTGCTCGGCCTGGACGTAGTGACCGCAGTTCTCCACTGGCACGACGCGCAGAAACGGCACGTGGGCCTCGGTGCCGGGCACCACCTCTTCGTAAGTCAGCCCGACGTCGCTTTTTCCCCAGACGATCATCGTGGGCGCCTCGATCTGTGGATAGGTCGGCAGCCGCATTCGATTGACGAGCAGTTTTTTGAATGCGGCGCGATACCAACCCAACATCGCGGTCGCCGCGCCAGGCTGCTGCATCGCATCGAGGATCGGCCGAAGCTCCTCAGGCGTGAAGTGCGCGAGGTCCTTCGACCGCGCCTGATAGTGGCGGGTGAAGAGCACCGCGCGATCGCTGTTGAGCAAGCGTTCGGGCAGCATCGGCACCTGGAAGAACATCATGTGCCAACTCGCCGAGAACTGTGTCGGCCGTGCGTGGAGCGCTTGCGCCGCCATCGTCGGATGTGGACAGTTGAGCACCACCAGCCGATCGACACAGGTGGGCCGAAAAGCGCCAACGTGCCATGCGACTGCGCCGCCCATGCCCTGCCCGACAACGTGCGCGCGTTTGGCGCCCAGCGTGTGAATCAAGGCTTCGACGTCGCTGGAAAGGGTTCCGAAATCGTAGGGGCCCGACTTTTCGGTTTCGCCGTAGCCCCGTTGATCGGCCGCGACCACGCGGAATCCCGCTTTAGCAAGCGGCTCGAGTTGGTAGCGCCAGCCCCACCACGTCTCAGGAAAACCATTGAGCAGCAGTACCAGCGGGCCGGTGCCTCGCTCGACGAAGTGGTAGCGGATCCCGTTCACCTGGGCGAAGCGGTGTTTTACTTCGAGCTGGTCAAGCTTCATCGTGCTCCGGTTTAGCCCAGTTGCTCAGTTCGACGTTTGGGTATGCAACGGCAGGTCGAGTTCGCGCGCAGCTTTCGCGAACACCCCGGCGGCTTCCTTCAGCGCCTTGGGTGTGTGGAGCGCGGTGATTTGCGCGCGGATGCGTGCGGTGCCTTCAGGTACGACCGGATGACAGAAGCCAACGGTGTAGAGGCCGCGCCGGTAAAGCAAGTCGGTCATGCGCTGGGCGGTGACCGCGTGACCGACGATGACTGCGACTGAAGGGTGTTCGCCCGTCACGACAGTGAGCCCTTGCTCATGAAGCGCGTCGCGGAAGAGTTTGACGTTCGTCTTCAGGTCGTTGAGGAGTTTCGGCTCGGACTGCACCAACTGCACCGCTTTGAGAGCAGCCGCAGCCGAAGGGGGCGGCAGCGAGGTAGAGGTCAAATACGGTCGTGATTTCTGCCGGAGCCAGGTCGCGATCTCGCCGCGGCAGGCGACGAATCCGCCAGCGCCTCCTCCCAAAGCGTGGCCGAGAGTGGAACTGATGAGATCGGCTTTCGCGGTGAGTTCGAGATGCGCGTGGGTGCCGCGACCCGCTGCGCCCCAGACTCCAATTCCGTGGCTGTCGTCGACGGCGACCAGCGCGTCGTACTTCGCGGCAAGCTTATAGATTTCCCCGAGAGGGGCGGGCCTGCCGTCTAACGGAAACACGCCATCGGTGGCGATCACGCGGAAGCGCGCAGCGCGCGAGCGCTTGAGGCGATCTTCGAGGTGGGTGAGATCTTGGTTTCGGTAGGCGTAGACGCGGGCGCGACAAAGCCGGATTCCGTCGGCGAGGCTTGGACGGATCATCTCGTCGCAGAAGACGAAGTCGCTGTCTGACAGCAGGGCTTCGAACAACCCGGTATTCGCGTGGTAGCCAGATGGAAACAGCACCGCTTCGTCAGCGCCGAGCCAACGGGCCAGTTCGGCTTCAAGCGCGTTATGCAGTGGCAGGGTGCCGGTGATCAGCCGAGACGAACCGGTGCCGACCCCGTGCGCCCTCACGGCTTCTTCCGCCGCTTTCTTCACTTCGGGGTGATGGCTGAGCCCGAGGTAGTCGCAGCTGGCCAGGTTGAGCACCGACTCGCCGGTTGCCCGTTCGCGGCGGAGCAACCCCGCCTGTTCGAGGTTCTTGGCCTCGGTCTTCAAGAAGTCGAGGAACTTGCTCATTCGCTGGTCCTCGGTTCGAGATCGACGGCGCTCGCCGCGATGAACCAGATGAGAGAAGTGGCGCACGTCTGCCACGACAGCTCTGTTTCGTCCGCGCTTTCGGCGCAGAAGGTGTCGATGCTTTTCGCCAGCCCCGCGTTGTCGGCCGGCGCGCCCATTCTCAGCTGGAAGTCGACCGCCAGTGCTCCTTGCATCCGTCGCGTTTGTCGGGCCATTTCGCGGCGCCAGTCTTTCGCGCGCTTCATTATTGCGTAGCGCTCATCGACTGGAAACAGCTGCTTCTCAGCGACGAGGTTGCTCACCACCACGTCGACGTACAGCGCGCAGTCGCTGGCCTCGGCCCTCGGGCGCTTCTGGCAGTACCTCCGGCCGGCGGTCATCAGGCACTCGACACGCAGCCGCTGGCTCGCAGCAGAGCAGGCGCCGCGCTCGTAGACGGCGAGGTTTCCGTGGGCCTGCTGCAGCACGTCGCCCTGGGCGCGTTGAACCGCGGTGAGCGCTGCCTTGAGGTAGCCGACGCGGGTGCCCAGCTCGTGGGTCGGGCCACTGCGGGTGACTTTCTGCGGCGCGAGGGGCGTAGGAGCAGGCTCAGGCGCCGCCACCGGTGTCGGAGTAGGCTTAGGCGCTGGCGCGGCCTTCTTTCTCTTCGTGGGGCGGGTGCGGCCGTCTGGCGCTCTACTCTGCTCGGAATGAACCGGAACACTGGCAACCACCCAGAAAAGCATCAGCGTGATCACAAGCGACCCCTCTCACGCGCGTACTGCTTGCGGAACACCTTCACGTAGTTCTTCAAGTGCAGTTGGTACGGGTAGATTTCGAGCAGATCCTTACGGGTGCTCATCCACCCCGGAATGAGGAAGATGTCGACGTTCTCAAGGCCATACAGCCGGCTGAGTAGAAAATCTTTCCCCGAAAACGACGGCTCAAGCTCTGCGGTACCCATCGCCTCGACGCCCGCTTCGCTGAGCAGCGCGCCATAGTGAAATCCACGAACCAACATCGACGCAACTGCGTCGTAGCGATCCACGTAGAGTGCCGCGTCACCGGCAGAGGGTGGTAGGCCGAACTCATTGGCGATGAACGGGTGACCGAACAACGCGAACTTAGCTGCCGTCCGGCGTGGCTTTTCTCCCGGCAATTCGACGTAACACTGGAAGCTGACGAACTGTGACGGCTCGAGTGCCCGCTGTGAGCTCTTTCCGGGCATTGCCGCCTCGTTACCCAGCCTCCAGCGCTCGAACACTGCGCGCACTTTGTCGAGCGCCGCGGATTCTTCAAGGAATGCTTCTGGATTCGCTGAGAGTCGACGACAAGCGTCGGTGGCGGCGCCCCAGTGAATCGTGAACTCTGGGCAGTTCCCTGCTGGGGGTTCGTAGCGGCTCTCGAAGAGCAGCTGCGCAAGCACGTGCTCGAACACCGCGCTCGCGCCTTTTCCCGCTTCTGGGCGGTGGGAAAGGACGCGATAGCGATCTGCGCAGCTGGCTTCAAGCATGCCTCCCTGCCCGGGATTGGGCAGGTTGGTAAAGATGTGGTGCGACGCATGGGGAGCCGATGAGAGGACCTGCCGCTGAACTGCGCGAATCGATTCGAGCCGCGTAAACTTCGCGGTGAAGTCGCCCGCGACCTCGGCGAGGTAAGTCCCGTTCGTGTAACCGCCCGAGCCACTCCAGAACGACGACAGCCTTCGCCACCCGTAGTGCGCTGCCGGCTCGTCTTTTTGCCGAAGCGTGCAAACAGCGGCAGTTTGCGCGCGCACTTTGGTGACGTCGCAATCGCCAAGGTCCTTCGCGTAGCCCAGCGCGTACGCCCTGCGCAGCAGGGCGCAACCAGGGGCGTTGGGGTCATTGTTGTCAGTGATCGCAGCGACGTCGGGGCAATACGAACTGCCGTGGGCGGTGAGCCCTCGTTGAAAATTGCCCATCAATTCCAGTGCGTGGGAGTCGATGCTGGAAAGCCCCAGCAACAGCGCGAGCGCCACGCACAGCGCGTACTGGCTGCGGGCACCCAGGTCGAACGCCTCGCCCGCGTTCTTTCCGACGGTGATGTTCAGTCGAGCGCCACCAAGGAAGTGCGATTCATTCTCCCAGACGATGTCGTCGAATGACCCTCGAAAGTAGTGGCTGCTGCGGTGCGCGAGCGCGAGAGCGCGGAAGGCCAGCGTACCTACGACGACACCGAAGGCCCCGGCAAAGAACAGTGCGCCCCAGTGGTGCTGCAGAAGCCTCGTTGGAGCCAGCACTTCGAAGCGCCACGCCGCGACCAGCGCGACCAGCGCGAGGGAAAGCGTGATCAGGCTCTTGGCGCCAATCAGAGGCTGCTCTCCTTCGGCTTGCTGACCACCTTGTCCTCGACGCTTATGCGTCGGTTCTTTGCCTTGG
>JANOHG010000303.1:0-3204 GCA_031406375.1 Archangiaceae bacterium
CGAGTAGCGGCTTATTGCCGAACTTATCGGCGAGATAGCCCCAGAGCGGCATCGAAGCGAGGCTCGCAATCGCCGTCAGTGTCGCAAAAAGCTGTAACTGCACGTAGTTTAGTCCGATTTCCCGCAGTGCGTAGACCGTGAAGAACGGCGCGGCGAAAAACTGTCCCAGACCCAGCACGACATTGAAGGTGATGAGGCGGCGAAACCGTCAGGAGACACGATTCCCTTTCAGCCCGACACGATCATCATCAATGACCTCGGCTCGAACATGCACCGCCTCGAGAGAGTGGTCGAGCAGCTCGACTCACGCAGCAGCAGCGATCAGGTGCAGATCATCCAGATTCAGTACGCCACCGCGCAAGAGATCGCCGACAAGGTTCAGAAGCTGTTCGAGACGAAGACCCCGCGGCCAGGGCAGCGGCCGGGCAACATCGCCGCGATGCCGATGCCGCCCGGCACCAGCGCCGGAGGCCAACCGCCGCCTGGAACTGTTGGCGCAGCCGATACCGGTGGGCCGTCGACCTTGAGCCAGCTGATTCCCGATGAACGCACCAACAAGCTGATCATCATCGCCAGCCCGGCTGCGATGGATCGGATCAACGCCCTTATCCGCGAGATCGACATTCCCATCTCGGGCGGAGAAGGAAAGATCAACGTCTATTACCTCGAGAACGCCAACGCCGAAGACGTCGCCGGGACGCTGCAGTCGTTGGCGCAGGGCACCGCGAATCGTCCGAAGGCGCCTCCTGGAGGCGCGGCTGGCAAGGGCACCACCGCCGCAGAGCTCTTCGCGGGCGAGGTGAAAGTGTCGGCCGACAAACCGACCAACTCGCTGGTGATCATCGCCAATCAGAACGACTTTCGATCGCTGGTGCGGGTGATCGAGAAGCTCGACATTCAACGCAAGCAGGTCTTCATCGAAGCGGTGATCATGGAAGTCAACCTCGATCGCAACTCGGACGTCGGAGTGAACCTCCACAGCGGAATCCCGCTCAAAGACGGCAACGGCAACGTCTTGCCCGCGCTGATCGGCACCAACACGGGCAAGGCGGGGCCTGCTCCGTCGATGAGCCTCGCGAGCCTGGCGAGCTTCGGGGGCTTCCTTGCAGGAATTCAGGGCCCGGTGATTCCCGAGCTGCAGAAGCTGGGCATCAACATTCCGAGCTTCGGGGTGATTCTCACCGCGCTGCAGAGCACCAACGACGTCAACGTGCTGTCGACCCCGCACCTGCTCACCACCGACAACGAAGATGCAGAAATCACCGTGGGTCAGAACGTGCCGTTTCAGTCGGGGTTCTCGGCCAGCCCCCTGGGCGGTCTGAGCAGCATTCCCGGGTTGCCACCCGGCATCGGTCAGGCGCTGGGCGGTGGAGGCGGAACGCCTTTCGGCAGCATCACCCGCACCAACGTCGACCTGAAGCTGACGGTGAAGCCACAGATCAACGAAAGCGATTTCGTGCGAATGGTGATTCAGGAACATATTGAAGAGATCGCGTCAATCGACCCGGTGCTGGGGCCCACGACCAGCAAGCGCAGCGCGAAGACGACGGTGATCGCCAAAGACCAAGAGACGATCGTGATCGGCGGAATCATGCAAGATCGCACCCTCGAGTCGGCGACCAAGGTTCCGTTGCTGGGCGACATTCCCCTGCTGGGGCACCTGTTCCGGTCGTCGTCGAAGAAGAAGGTGAAGACGAACCTGCTGCTCTTCCTCACGCCCTACATCATCAGAGACAGCAGCGACTTTCGGCGAATCTTCGAGCGAAAGATGAAAGAACGGCAGCAGTTCGTCGAGCAGTTCTACGGTCAAGTCACCGGCTACGACGTGGCGATCGACTTCTCGCGCAAGCCCGGCCCGCTGGCGCGGATGACCCAGGTGCTCAACAAGGAATCGCTGCGGCTCGAGAATGGCGGGCCAGGGGTCTCGGGAGAAAGGCTGATTGCGCCCGGCACCAATCCTCGGGTTCCTCCAGGGCCGGTCTCGATGCCGACTCCCGGACGTGCCGCCCCTTCGCCCGAGCCTGTCACGAAGCCGGAAGTCACGCCGTCGCCGCTTTCGCCGATTCCTGCGCAGGCCGCCCCACTGCGAGCGGTGCCGTTCAATCCACCTATTGAACGCCTTCAGGTTCAGCCTTCGGGCGACGAGATGAGGTGACCCTGTGCCTACGCCAACCGCCATTGCTGAGCTGCCGGCCGTTGAACGCACCCAACAGGTCGCGCACGGCCCCGCGTACCTGTTCGGGCGCCCGCTTGGGCAGATCCTCGCTCAGTCGATGGGGTTGACCGAAGAGAAGCTCAACGAGGCGCTGGCGGTTCAAGCTGAGAAGGGCGGACGGCTGGGTGAAGTGCTGGTCACTTTGAAGGCCTGCACCGAAGAAGACGTGGTTCGCGCGTTGGCCACCCAGCTCGATCTCGAATACGTCGCGTCGATCTCGGTCGACGACGTCGAGCCCGAGTTGATCGCGCGGATGCCGATTAACTTCGCCAAACAGAACAAGGTGCTGCCGCTGAAGATCGAGAGCGAGCAGGTCGTGCTGGTCGTCTCTGACCCGTTGGACACTGCTTCGCTTGACCACGCGCGGATGCTGCTGGGCCGCGACGTGCTTCCCAAGGTCGCGCTGGGCAGTCGAATCGTCGATGCGATCAACCAGGTCTACGACCGAAACCTGAACGAAGCCGAACAGGTCGTCGACGAGATGGAAGCGCAGGACCTTCAGTCGGCTGAGGCGTCGCTGGAAGAAGCCCAAGACCTGCTCGACACCGGCGATGAGGCGCCGATCATTCGTCTCGTCAACTCGCTGCTGTTCCGTGCGGCGAAAGAACGGGCGAGCGACATTCACATCGAGCCGATGGAGCGCGAGCTGTCGGTGCGCTTTAGAATCGACGGCGAGCTGCAGGAAATCATCAAGCCACCCAAGCGCTACCAGAGCAGCATCTTGAGCCGGGTGAAGATCATGGCGCAGCTGAACATCGCCGAGAAGCGGCTGCCCCAAGACGGCAGAATCCGGATCAAGCTCGCCGGCCGCGACATCGACATTCGCGTCTCGTGCATCCCGGTGACGCACGGCGAACGCATCGTGATGCGTCTGCTCGACAAGAACGCGGTGCTGCTCGACTTGGCAGAGATTGGGATGAACCCCGACATTCTCGAGAACGTCGACAAGCTCATTCACCGCCCCCACGGCATCGTGCTCGTCACCGGCC
>JANOHG010000334.1:0-4254 GCA_031406375.1 Archangiaceae bacterium
ATCGCAGGCGACACGTGATCCACACAGAAATAGTTTCGGGTGTAGTTCGCGGGCGTCTCTCATAGCGCGCCAGCGGTGGTCAGCAATCGCCGTGTCATCCCTCGACCTGAACCAATCACGTTCTCGTCCTTGAATACTGTCGTGAAAGCGCAGAACATGCCGGTGGAGGTCCCAGTGGTGGTTGGATCTGCCTCGATGTCGAGCGTATTTCCACTGGCGTAGACCGAAGAGTTGCCCACTTTGACCGAGATCGAATCGCCGGTGCACTCGGCCGAGCCCACCCAGAAATGATTCGAATACAGCTCAAGCGCAGAAAATTCACTCTCAAGCGCACGAGTCTTGGCTGCCCCACTCGCGAGAAATCGATTGCGTTCGATGACCGCAGGCGTCGAGTCGTGGGTCGACGCGAATGCTTTGCTTCCACACCCTTTGTTGCCTGTCGCGCGGATGAAATTGTCAGATATCCGCAATCCACCGGAATTGCCCTTTCCGATAATTCCGTTCACCGTCTGCGATGGGCCGACGTTGATTTCGTTAGTGCTCAAGACAGTTGGAACAATCGTGTTCTCGATGTGAATCCCATCGACGGTGCGAGTGCTGTCGCCGCCAAGAATCGTGTTGTCGCGGACAGTAGTCACATTGTCGGCGGCGTGGATCGCCACGCCAGCCAACTCAGTGGCAGAAGATGTGCGTGGCAGCTTGATGAGGTTTCGCTCGATGGTTCCTCCCGAGCTCTCCAGTCGCACCGCGCTGCTGATTGGATTGAGCGTGGTGACCGACGCAGTGCCATCGAAGAGGTTGTCTCTCACTTCCATCTGGGTGCAGTTGATCCCCGAAACGCCCGCGAAGGAACCTTGGTTGAGCGTCGACCGCCCCCAGCCGAAAGTGCTGCGCTCGACGATGATTGACTTGCCACCGCAGGCTTCTGCTGAGACTCCAAACGACGCAAGGCTGTTTGACGTCTCGGGCGCAACGCAGCCCTGCACGAGGATCGGACCGCTTTGATCGTACGTTCGGAAAAGGGCGAAGTACGAGTGCACCACGCCCTGTTTCTCGGATGACAACCTGCGCACCGTGCCGTCCGAGCGAACGAATTCCACTGCAATCACACTGTTGCTCCGCGCGGCCGAAGGCTTCAGCACTACGTCAGCAATCAGCGCCTCCTGGCAATCGGTGCAGTGGATAAGCGCGTTGGTTCCGCCGTCAGCGCAGTCGTTGGTTGCCAGCAGCGCTCCTTCGACCCGGCTCACCTCGAGTCGACGGGTGTTTGCCCCTTCAAACACGAAATCGGTACAGCGGTAGTCAGCCGCTGTCTCGAGCGAGACGTTGCGCACCCGCACGTCATCTACTGGAACCAGCGCGGTACCGATTGCGCGAAGCACGTTGCCTGCATCGGCAGCGAGCGTCGTTCGCCCTGTGTCCGAACGAACCCAACGGTTCGTGGCGCACACTTCAAATCCGCCGGCCAGAGTGACGTTGCTGGAAAGGCCAAACCCACCTGCTTCATAAAAGCGGTCTCCGCGTCGCAGCGCGAGCACCTGTTGGCCTTTCGCGGCGTCGAGCCTCAAACGCAGCTGCGACGACGGCGCGTCCATCGTCGTGCCGCCGCCATCTGCGTCGGTCGCGAAGAACAGCGTGGGCAACACATCAGGCAGGCACAACCCGCCCGTGCACCATTCGCCCAGCCGGCAGTTGCACGCGGTACTACAGACGAAGGGCCCCTGTCCCCCGTCGGATCTCGCGGTCAGCCGGGGAAGGCACGTCGTCACCAAACACATCTTGTCGACTGAGCAGTCGAGGTCGTTGGTGCAACTGTCTTTCGACACACATTGGCCAGCGACACAGGCCAGGTGTTGCTGGCCGCAGTCCGGGTCGGTGGCGCATTCGGGGATGCAGACGTTCCCAACGGCGCACTTGAAGCCGGCGCCACACATGAACGAGCCGTCGCACGCCGAACGGCAGATGTCGCTTTGGCAGATTTGCCCGTTGGGACAACCAGAACCACAGCGCGTCACACAGGTCTTCGTCGTGCTGTCGCACGCGCGGCCATTTGAGCATGGGATGAGCGCCGAGCATTGCGGTGCGCAATAGAAGTTGTCGCACCATTCGGTGTTGCTGCAGTGCGCGTTGCTCGAGCACGCCTGACACTGAGCGCCGATGCAGGGTGCGCCGCCGTCGTCGCTAACCGAAAGCCGGCCGCCATCGCTTTCCGGTTGGGTGGTGATCAACACCAGTCCGACGTCCGACTCTTTCTGCGGCAGCACCAGGACGTTGAAGACCCGCGCCCGAGTGAAGTTGGTTCGAGTCGCCGTCAACGTGTACAGCCCTTGAGGCAGCAGGTCGAAGCGAAACGACAGGTCGTCGCCCACCGCGCCTTCAATTGCGGGCCCCAGCGCGGCCTGAGCCGAAATCGCGGTGTCCCCTTTGCCAATCGAGGACGGCGAGAAAGCGAGGCGGCCGAGCACCGAACCGGGGCCAGGCGGATCAGTGCTGACCGACAAAACAAGGTCGCGAAATGTGTAGTCCTCGCCCGCGCGTAAGGAAACGCTGCCGATCGACTTCGCCGCATACCCTTGTCGGAACAGATAGAACTGCAGAGGGCCTTGAGGAAGGTTCGGCAGCGCGAACGAGCCGTCGTCGGCGGTGTATGTGGCGAACGGTCCTTCGGGAACGAAGACCGCCGTGCCGCGCAGGCCACTGCGTGCGCCGGGACGATCTGCCAGCAACACCTTTCCGCTCACCGCAGCGTTCTCTCCGAGCGCGATGTCTCCCATCGCGACCTGCCGGTTCAGGCCTGACTTCCACTCGGACAGTTGTTCGACCCGTTGGCGATCCACCACGCCGTCGCCGTCGGAATCGAACGTGAAGTGCAGCAAACCTTCGGTGTCATTCACCGGCGCGAGGCTGAAGGTGCCTGCCTGGTTGGTGGTGGCGCTGAGCCCCGAGCCCATCAGCGAAACGGCGGCAGCCGCGGCGGGCTTGAGGTCCGAACGCCCTGGGGTTGCGTAAACCACCCGACCCGAAATCTGGCCCGGTGCCGGCAAAGGTGGCGTCGTCAAATCTCGCGAGCAACCCGTCGCGACCACCACCACCAACAGCAGCAGCGCGCGCCTCACAAACGAACCTCTCGGTAGGCGGCATACCGGTTTGGGTCTTCCCCCAGCAGCCAGAAGACAACCGCTGTGACTGCCGCTGCAGCAGCTGCGCCGATGAACACCGCGCTCACTGTTTGGTAGTTCGAGATTTGTGCCCTCACCTGATTGAGCTGATCGCGCTTCTCTTCGTCACCATTCGCAACCTTGGTGCGCAACCCGAGAAACGAGCCGTCGTTGTCCGTTGCGCCGTAGAGCGCCGCCGAGCGGCTCTCTAATGCGATGGCCGTGACAATCGATGCGACGGCGACCGCCGTGGTGGCCAATGCGCCTGCGCGCAGCTTCCTCTGTTTCGATTCCCAGGCGGCGATGAAGTCAGGGCTGGGCACCAGCCGCACCGATTCTTCGGTCAGCTTGTCGGCGACGATTCGGACCTCTTTTTGCCACGCAACGAAACCGTCTTTCTCGAGCCGCAGGTAGTGAGGGCCGCCAGCGACCTGCAGCTTTCCGGGCAGCGGCGTAGTCGCGACGGTCACATCATCGACCTTCAGCACCGAGCCCGCCTCTGACGAAAGCACCACCAGACTCCCCGACCTTTCTTTGAGCAGCTTTCCCACCAGCTTGGCGATTGCCGGCGAGACGTTCGTCATCAGGTCCGCTTCATCGCGGCCGTGGGCGACCTCGGACCCTGCGCGGGTGCTCGTTTTCTGCTCGAGCAGCACAAGCTCGAGTGTCAGCGGCTTGTCCTTCGCTCCTTCGTACCGGCTCACAGAACCGATGATGAGAAAATCGAAGCCGAGGTCGATGGTGGCCGCGCTGCATACGTCGTCGCTGCAGCCCATCAGCTGCTTTTGTCGTTCCAGCGAGAGCAACTCACGCACCTGACTCGTGCTGGTAACCTTGAACGCTCCCATGCGTTGGAGCTCATTGGCTACCAACCCCGAGAGCGCTGCGGACAACGGGCTCAGCGCGGGCGTGGCTTTGAATTCGGCAATCCCAACGTGAACCGGAACTGCGGCACACGTCAGAGCGACTGCAGCAGCGAGAACAACCAAGGTCTCCTCCGAAGCACACGTCAAGTCGCTAAAGCCAGCGGCGCAACTGGAAGGCAAACCACGAAAGGAACCGTTCGCCAATCGGACGATCTTTCAACCATTGGTGG
>JANOHG010000347.1:0-6631 GCA_031406375.1 Archangiaceae bacterium
CACGACCACGACTTCTTCGAATAGAAGTGGGCTTGCGCTCATCTTCAGTTCGGGCGTGCCCCGGAACGAACGTCAGACTCGCCGCGCGGATCCTCTGCTGAGGTCTGCCCCAGCACCACCTCGAGCAACTCACGAGAAAGCTGGCGCAGCTGCCGGCTGGTCTCTTCGACCTGTCGGGTGGTCTCGAGCTGGGTGCTGCCGGCCTGTGTCGCGTGGGAAATCGATTCGACCATCTGTTCGATCGACGCGTTCTGCTGGCTGGCCGAAGAGGCGATCTCTTGTCCGATCTTGTTGAATTCTCCGGTGACGTCAGCGAACCGGTGGATGCTCTCGCCGGCGCCTTTGGCCAGCGCTTCGGCGCTCTGAACCCGCTTTTCTCCTTCGCGCGCGTCGGCGACGGCGCGCCCGATCGCGGCCTGGATCTCTCCGATGATCACCTTCACCTGACTCGCCGAACGGTTCGAGCCATCGGCGAGGCTTCGCATCTCTTGAGCAACCACCGAGAAGCCACGGCCCTGCGCTCCGGCGCGCGCGGCTTCGATGGCGGCGTTCAACGCCAAAAGGTTCGAACGTTCGGCCAGCAGCGCCACCGTGCTCGCGATGTCTCCGATCGCGGTCGCACGCTCTGACAAGGCGAGGATAGCGGTGGCGATGGTGCTCATTTGATCGCGCACTTCGCGCATACCCAGCGACGCAGAAGCAACCGCATCGAGACCTGCGGTCGACGCCTGCTCGGCGCGTTGCCCGGTCGAGGTGAGCTCAACCGCGCGTTGAGCCGCAGCGGTCGCGGCGTGCCCGACTTCCGATGCAGTCGCGTTCGTTTCATGAAGCGCCGACGATTCCTCGCCGGCCGCCGCGGTCTGTTGCGCCGTCACCGCGGCCAACTTGCCGACCACCGCGTCAACGCTTCTCGCGGTCTGGAGGATAGATGAGCGCAGTTGATCAAACAGATGGCTGAAGCTTCGACCGAGCAAGAATGCCATCGCCGCCGCGATCGCCAGCACCACCACCGACAAGATCAGCGAGATCTTTCGAAATTCTCGGCCCGCTTCCGTGATTCTGCGGGTAGAGAACCCGGCCTGCAGGTGCCCCAATGTCGCCCCGTTGTTCAGGATGGGAGCAATCACATGCATCATACCCGCGCCTTCTTCCCAGCTCTGGGCCTCGCTGCTGGGCACCGCTGGGCGTTTGGCGACCGCTGCTGGGTTGCCGAACTCGGCGATCTTCTTGCCATCGACGCCCGTCGCCACCGCGTAAACGATGTCGCGATCAATCCGGACGCTGTCGAGCACCGCCTTCAGCCCTTTCTCGTCGTCGAATTGCAACGGAGCCACCGCGTTGACGGCAAGAATTGACGTCAACACCTCAGCCGCGTGCGCCGAGTTGTCGTACAGCGAAGTCTCTTGCCAACTCGGAAGGACGAAGACAGAAAAAATAATCGGGAGTGCCAGTGGCACCGCAACAAGGACAAACGTGCGCAGTCGAATCAGAGAACCAGACGACGACGTCTGCGCTGTGACTTGTTCGCTTCGCGTCATTCAACAATCTCCGCCAGGCGCAACAACCGCGAGTCGAGGTCTGCGCCTTCGGCTCTCGATGACTTGAGGTTGATCACAATCGCCGACTTCGAGCCGCGCCGGGCAACCGCCACACTGGCGCCCGACTTCACATAGGCGTCGCTTCCGCTGAGGGTGAGCATCGAATGACCCTGAGTGGCTTTGACAATCGCCCCGATTTCGTCGCCCAGCCCTTCGCAAAGATAGACCGCGGTCGCCTTCTCTCGCACCAAATCACCTTCGAGCTTGGCGATTCCTCCGAAGGGAATCGCCACCGTCTTCACCTTCATTCCCGCGACGTTGAACTGAGCGCCTGCCTCATCGAACGCGCTGCCGAGCGCGCCTTTGGACGATTCAGAGGCTGAATCGCCTGGGCGAAACACAATCGCAATCTTCACGACTCCGGTCGCGCGCGCTTCGAGCTTGCGATCGTAGCTCAGCACCTTGAGCAGAATTGACGCTTGCGCCGCCGCCGGTACGTCGTCCGCGGCGAGCGATGCCGACGCAACCAGCAATAGCAGCGCTGTCAACCGTTGCGGCAGTCGCGTCATCGTCGAAGCCCACCCGTCGATTTCGAAATGAGGCTTCGGATTTTTGCCTTGAGGTATTCGATCTCGACCGGCTTGAGAACGAAGCCCGCGCAGCCCGCAGCCCGACACTCGTTCATGCGATCGACCCCGGTCACGGTAGTGACGATGATGACCGGAATTGCCTTGGTCGTTGGATCCGCCTTCAGCGCTTCGAGCAGCTCGAGGCCATCCATTCCAGGCATTTCGATGTCGGCGATCACGACCGCCGGCTGCTCGGTTCGCGCCGCAGCCAGACCTTTTTCGCCATCGATCGCGACGATGCATTCGTAGTCTGCGGTCAAACCCGAGAGTATGTGTGTCCTTACCGTCGCTGAGTCATCCACGATCAACACCCGTTGCTTCATTGAGGAGCCTTCACGGTGTCATTGACCCTGGGCATCGGTAAAAATTTACGGACGTCAGCCGCTAGGTTGTTCATCTCGATGTCCTTTCGAATCGCCCCAGCAGCGCCACACTCGGCGACGAGCGTGCCAAGGCGGTCGGGGTTGATACTTGACCAGAGAACAATGGGCGCATTTACGTGCCTGGCGTCGCGAAGGTAGTCAGCATAGTCGTGACCGCTGATCTCCGGCAGATTTAGCTCGATCAGAATCAAATCGAGGGGTTGGTTCTCGATGATGTTTTCAGCATCGTCGAGGTTTGAAACAGTCAACACGCGATGGCCATCTTGGCTCAACAGCGATGCGGCGACCTTCAGACTTCGCTCAGTCGAATCGACCAGTAAAATCACAGCAGGCGAAGTCAAACCTGACCCCCTCCGTGTTGGCCGCCCACCAGCCCAATGATTCCCAACAGAGGCTTCATCGAGATGGGTTTTCGCAAATAGAGCGTTTCGATGCTGTGCCGTTCTTCGGCCACACTTGCTTTTCCAACAATCACGATCGGTGTTCTGGCGTGGCGGGCATCGCTGCGAATCATCTTCACGACGGCGGGCACAGTGACTGCGTCCTGATCGACGATGAACATCCTCGCTCTGCGCTCGGACAAAGGCGCAGCGAGCTGATCGATCGACTTCACCAGCACCAGATCGACCACCCAACCGCGTTCACGACCGATTCGATTGATGCGTTGGCGGAAGACGGCGGCAATCACTTCACTCGCGGCCACCAGAACGATTCGGATTCCCCGACCCAGTGGCACCGACTCATTTGGAGCCGTGGCTTCATCTGAGAGTGGGGAATTGGTTGGCTGCAGACTGGCAACAATCTGCCCGAGTCGACTCTTGATTTCGGGTGAGACGTTTCGGAAGGCCAGCCCGACACCCTTCGCTAATGATTGAAGCTCGGTACCTGTCCACCGGACTTCGGCGTCGACGGTCAGCGGGGGCACCACCTCTGGAAAATTGATCACCAGCTTCAACTGCGTCCCCACCGGAATGGTCGCCTCGGTGCGCAGAAAAAGTCCTCCGCTGCTGAGGTTGGTGAGGTACGACAAGCCAAGGGCTTCGGACGACTTGTAGTCGACGCGAAGCAGCACACTCTCACGGGCAGCACGGAGCGGGGTGTGGCTTTCCATTTCAAGTACCAAGGTGAATCAATCGCGTCCCTGAAACAACGTCGCACTGCCTACTGATGTTCTCAGCTCACGCGCAAATGTCCAGAAGTGGAAGAAGCGCGCTGGGGTACGAAAAGTGTCGAACTTGGTTACCTTTACGCTGGTTGTTCGCACTGCGAGCGTCGTGGCCTTCGGGGCCAAGCCGAACGAAGCATTGCGGCGGCTCATCAATTGCGCACCCCCCATTGCTTCTACAGAGGTCCTTTTTGGCCCAGAATTTCTACTGGCGCAAGCTTCCGTCACCTCCCGACACGCTGCGCGCGGCGTGAACACGCTTGGCTGGGCATCTGACCTCGGCGCGTTTTTGAGCGTGCCGGCGCGAGGGGCGTGCGGCAAGCTCACCGCCGAGCGCCGTGACTTTGACCCGAACCGCTGAAGACATCGGACCACCGACGCAGTCGGAACCGCGGTTGATCTTCCTCGATGGCGCCCGCGCAGGCGCGATCATCTTGATGGTCTTCGCGCACCTGACCGATCAGCTGCTCGATCCGGCATTTCACGCGGGTGCGCTCGGCACCCTCTATGCGGCAACCCGGGGCTTCACCGCGCCGCTGTTCTTCGTCGTCTCGGGCTGGAGCTTCGCGGTCGCGGTGTTGCCGCGCGTGAGCTCGGGCACAGCTGACTTTCCACGTCGGCTCAGGCGGGGAGGCGTGCTGCTGTTTTGGGGCTATTTGCTGACCTTGCCGTGGTGGGCACCGGGGTTTCCTTTCACGCAGAGCGCGAACGTGTGGCTGCCTTTCTGGACCTCAGGCGTGCTTCAGACGTTGGGCGTCGCGTTGGTGATCGCCACGGTGCTGCTGTGGTGGGTGCGAGCGCCGATCGTGTTCCTCGCGCTCAGCACGGCACTGGCGTTCGCCGCCGTCGTCGCCGCTCCGTGGGCGCTGGCCCATTCGACAAGCTGGCCCGCAGCGGTCCGGGGTTACTTCGACCCGCAAGGGGTCGGCGGTGGCTTCCCGTTAGCTCCGTGGGCCGCGTACTTCTTCGCCGGCACAGCGTTGGGCGGGACCCTTTGGAAGCGTCAAGCCACCCCATTTCAAATCAGCGCCGCGCTGTTCTGCCTCGCCTGCGTCGCGTGGGTTGCCCAGCACTGGGCGGGGGGAGCCAACGCGCTGTTCCTCTGGCGCTTGTCGTGCGTCGCTTTTTTGTTGGGAGCCGGCGCGTTGGTCACCCGTTCGAGCGTTCAGCTTCCGTCAGCGTTGCGTACGCTCGGGCGGCATGGCTTGACGTTCTACGTCGTGCACATGGTGGTTCTGTGGGGCGCTCCCGGGTTGCCTGGGCTGGCACAGCGGTTTCGGCCTGAGCTGGGGTGGCTCGAGTGCTTGGGGTTGACGCTCGGATGCCTGGTGATGACCTCACTGGGTTTGCGGTTGATTGATAACGCACCGGCAATCGGCTTCCCCCGCGAAAAGCCGAGGGTCGAAGACTGAAGCCCGCAGCCATTTTTTCTCTTTCAGCCACTCGAAAGACCGGCAAGCCGGATGATCCAGTCACGCGCCGTTGACGAGTCAGACGCAGACACCCAACTTCACCGCGGCGAGTTGGCGCGCTTGCACAAGAGGCGAAGTGGAAACGGTGGCCCTTTGCCACCAGAGTGAGCGCTTACGATGCGGTCTGTTCCTTCGCGTAGATCGAACGGGGGCCGGTCGCGTGCACTTTCCGCATCATCACTTCGAGTTGCGCCGGCAGATCTGGGGCCGTTTTCATCGGGAGACCGACCAGGTTGGCAACCATTCTCACGATCCGATCGTACGGCGGTACGAAGGGGGGCTCTCCTGCGGCGGGCAGAAGCGCCCGCATCCGTTCAACCGCTTCGTTGACTGGGTGACTGACCGTTTGTGCCGCATGCAGCCAGAAGTGGAGAACCTTTAGTGCGGCGAGTTTTTCGCGGTCGGGCTCGGCAGACATCGCGATTGCGCGCCGAGCGTAAGCGAAGAAGCTTGCTCCGTGCCGCGCTTCATCGGCGCCGATGCGTTGGCACAGCGCGGCGAGCACCGGCTCGGTGACCCGAACGAAGCCAACGTACGCCTCAGCGGCGACCATCTCTGAAATGACGTTGGTCACCAACGTGCCAGTGGTGGACTTCATGAACGGCACCGACACCCGCCCGCGGATGGCGAAGTCGGCTTCCGGTGTTTCTCCGGCGAGCTCGAGCCACTTCAGCAACACCATCGGGTGCCGGGTTTCCTCGTAAAACCAGACGGAGACCCACTGCGAGAAGTCGGTGTTGCCACCGAAGGTTTCCATGAAGCGCTGGGTCGCCGAGAAGGTCGTGTATTCGGAATACGCCATCTCGCGCACCATCGCGCGCAGTGGCACGGTCGCCTGGCTTGCGTCGAAAGTGTCCCAAGGAATGTCGGTGAGCTTCCACCGAACGCGTTCGGCAATCGCAAAGACCACCGGGTAGAGTTCCTTGAGCACCTCGGGAGGCGCCGCCGGCTCGGGGTAGGTGGGGTCATTCGTCGTAATCGCCTGGGTGGGACAGAGAATGGTCGCCGCCGCGCACGCTGTTCTTTCGCGCAGGTTGACAGGAGCACGCAGCATCCGTGCGGGTCCGGCTGCGACGCTGAAGTGTGCGGGCGCGACGGTTGCGCAGGCTGCACATCGGACGCAGGCAAGGGCATCGACGGTGTAAACCGCCCGTTGGATAGACAGAAGGTCACCTCATTGTTCAAGAACGACCGTTTGGCGTCTCCACCCATCACGCAGGTGGCGCTTAACTCCACCATCTACCTCAAACTCGGACGAAAACATCGGCTCGAAAGCGGGTGTACGGGCGGTGAGGGTGCTTCAAAAATCGAACCGTGACCGGTACAAAACAGTGAGATGAAGATCACCACCTGGAACGTCAATGGCGTACGCGCGCGAGAGTGCCAGGTGTTCGACTGGCTTCGCATCGAGCAGCCCGATGTCCTGTGTCTGCAGGAAATCAAG
>JANOHG010000350.1:0-4932 GCA_031406375.1 Archangiaceae bacterium
GTGATCGATGACCGAGCTGTCGCAGTGGGTTCTTGGCGGAAGCTCAGACGGGCTGCAGAAAGCGCCCCTCGGCAAGGTGATCAATCACCTCGCGCGCCGACTCGGTGTCGATCTGCGCAGTCGACCCCAGTCGAGCCACCGCGGTGTCGACGGTTGTCGGCCGCTCGAACGCAGCGAGGACCGCAAGCAGCGCTGCCCCATCGTCACCTTGTTGCAGCATCGGATCGCAGAACTTGTTTGGGCTGACGGAAGGCGCACACGCCAGCCCTGTTCCGTCGATTGAGCGCACCACGGTGACGGGCTCCTTCGCGACGCGGACGGGCACCCGATACCTGCCAAGCCAGTCGCCGAGCTCGACTTGAAGGGTGGACGCCGACGTGTTTCGCAGCCGCGTGCGTCCGCTCAAATCAACCTTGCGGATTGCCGCGGCGTGTTCCCAGACCATCGCGTCGACGGCGTCAGACGTGCGTTGCACCGCAGCTTCCAGCGCTTGATCTCGGTAGCGCAGCATCGGCACGGTGGTCTTTCCCGGCTCGCGCGTCACGAAGTAGTCGAGGAACTCGGCGAAGGTACGCGCCTCGGTCGCCATCTCGAATCGCTCGGGATGCTCAGTCACGAGCGCACCGGGTTGCGCTTCGAGGCGCTGGTACCCCACCGAGCAGCCAAGGCCGAGCACCCGTTCGACCAAACGATGTTCCTGCGCGAGCGATTGATCGGTGGCCAGCGGGAGCCCTGCAATGCCCGAGATCTCGAGCTCGAGGTTCGGGTGTCGACGGCAGGTGTCGATGACGTCCAGCAGCTCGGCATCCGAAGGGCACGGCTTGAGCAGCCCCCGCCGCATCGTCTCTTGTCGCTGCGCTTCGGAAAAACAGCCGATGTCGAGCACCATGTAAACGCGCTGGAAGGTCTTTGCCAGAGTGGCAGCAAGCTCAGGCGGAGGTACGCCCCACAAGAAGTACGTCGTCGCGTGACGCGAGAGATCGACTCCGGCCCAGGTGCGCTCGAGAAATTCCGCGGTGCTTCCCGCGAAGTCGTAACGAAATTGCCAGGTGCGGCCCACAATCTCGTGGTGGTCGCGTTGCACGCTCGCCTCCGAGCGCAGGAAAGGCATCGCGCGTCCGAAGGTCGCCTTTTGCATTCCGCGGGTGCCGCTGCAGTAGAGGCAATTCTCGCCGCATCCTTTTCCAGGCGCGACCCACCCGGAGAATGACGCGAGGTCGAGCTGGCTGAGGAAGATCTCGTCGAAGTGCGAGTAATAGACGTCTTCGCTCTGGGTGCCTTGTTTGTACGCCAGGGGCGCGCGCTGCGGCAGGCTGTGGGCCGAGCAGGTGACGACATTGGGAGGCGAAGCGTCGCCGCGGCAAAGCGAAAGCAGCGGAACTTCGCCATCCCCCAGAACCACGTGATCAACGCAGTCCCAGGCGGCGAGTTCCTTCCAGAAGTACGACGCCGTATTTCCGCCGAGCGCAATCTGCAGCGCGGGGTCTATCTCGCGCAGGGTCTTCGCGATCAACAGCGCGCGCGCTACGTGGTGGAACCACTTGAGGCTGATTCCCACCAGGCGCGGACGGACATGCTTGAGCAGCCCCGCAAGCGAGGCGGCGATCTCATCATCGGATTCATCGCTGTCAACGAGCCGCACATACGCTTCAATGCCGTTTCGCCGCAGGTAGCCAGCCAGATAGAGGATTCCGCAGGTCGCCTCACCCGTGCCAGCGCCAATCAGCAGCACCGGGGAAAGCGGACCCCCCAAGGCGCGCGGCGGTTTTCTGGATCGAGCGCGCGCAGGCATGGGTCAACTCTTGTACTCCCTTCATCGGCAGCCACGAAGGGCTCGGCGCGTCTGTCGCACTTTTGGTCTTCGGTCGCGAGCCTCCGAGCTTCTTGCGCGCCTTCAGTGTCGAGAGGCAGCACCGCCGGGCGATCGACACCAAAAGCTCAAGCAGAACGATGACCCCACAGGAAGCGCGTTCGGCGCACATCGGAGCGGCCAACGGTGACGTTTTTCGTCACCCGAAGGTCAGTGCAGCGTGCTCACGGTCTTGATTGTCACCGTCGCGAGAAACACCGCGACCATCAACATCAGCATCAGGTTGCGATTGCGGCGAGCCTGCGGTTCGACGGGCACAGCCGCGACCAACGTCGCACTGGCAATCTTGACCGCCTCATCGATCACTTGCCGAGCAATCGCGTCGCTCGGCTCGCGTGCGAGCTGAATTCGATAAAGGCGAACAACCTGCGGAAGCTCACCCAAAAGCGCAGCGCGCGACAGCAGCCGGGCGTGCTCCTCGACGGGGGCGCTCTTTTCGTGGAGCGCGATGAACTGTTCGATCAGTGCAGTTGACGGAGCAACAAGTGAAACATGGAACCGCACGTACACCAGGCCACAGCAAGGGCACGCGCTCGCGGTCTCTTTGCGAACCGCGATGCACTTCGGACAGGAACCCGACGGAACTGCGAGCGGATCGACCGCCGTAGTCGCAGCCGCGACCAGTGGCTTTGGCTCATCGCGAAAATCCCCCAAGACTTCGGTAATCGCGGACGAGATGTCGGAGAATCCCCCATACGGCTTGGGGCTGCTGATCTGCGCGGCAAGGTCCACAGATGCTCCTGGTTGGATGACCCGATGAGAGCACTCGCCGTACCAGACTGCCCCAAGCGCTATTCCCCGGTATTTTCGACTGTCAGGCTCGCCCAGGCCGGGTGAAACGCGACCCAGACACTGAAAGGCGCCCCCCCCGCCACTCGACTCAGCTAGCCGCAGACAGCGTTTGAGCAGAGAGCACGTCGAGTTGACGAACGAGATTGTCTCCGAAAACCAAGCGCAGCTCTTCGCGCGCAGCTTCGTACAACGTCATCCCTTTGCCCGCGCAGATCAGATCATCCTTCACATCGCTGTTGGGCCGCAGCACCTTCTGATCCCAGCAGACGGGAAACATCCAGCAAACCATCGGTTTGATCTGGTGGTAGTCGCGCCCAGTCGCCAGCGCGAACGCGTGAATCGAGCATCCCCGTGTCTTGCGATTGAGAAAGACACAAGCGCCCTTTTCGCTGTTGGCGCGAACGAATTTTCCGGTCGGGTATTCGGCGTCTTCGTGAACCTCGGTCGAAAACCACCGGTCAGGGGGCACCGACACGTGAGGCGCCAGCTCGTCCTTCAGCGCAAGAATGCGATCCCTCTCGCCGACGTTCACATCGCAGCCGTATTGGCAGCAACCGTCGTTGCAGAAGGTGCACGCCATGCACGCCCCGAAGAAACGCAGCGTGAAGACTTCAGAATCGACGTGGCTCAGTTGCGGTATCGAGTTGAGTTCCAACAGCATTCTTCACCCAATACCCTGCCGACCCACAGAGTGCACTTGCGTTGACGCGGATCGCGCGACGACGCTAAAGCCACTCATGGCCGACAACGACTCGCGGGCGGGAAGCCGTTACAGCAATCGACAGATCCTCGACTTCGTCGATGGCCTTCATGCGCCCCACGACGCGGGGCTCACCGCCGCGTTCGATGCGCCTGCGATCGAAAAGATGCCTGCGATTCAGGTCGGACAGTCCGAAGGGAAATTCCTCGAGCTGCTCTTGCGCGTTGCCGGTGCTTCGAAGGTCGTCGAGGTGGGAACGCTCGCCGGTTACTCGGCGATCCGAATCGCGCGTGCGCTGCCGAAGGAAGGCAAGCTGTGGACGATCGAGTTCGACCCTCACCACGCCAACGTCGCGCGCGCGGCGATCGAGGTGGCGGGCCAGACTCAGAAGGTCGAAGTGCTTGTTGGAGCTGCGCTGGACGTGCTCCCCACGCTCGAGAAGTATGGGCCGTTCGACGCGGTCTTCATCGATGCCGACAAGCGCAACTACGACAGCTACGGACGGTGGGCGGCCAAGCACCTACGGGTGGGCGGGCTGCTGTTGGGCGACAACGCGTACCTCTTCGGCCGGCTGATGGAGCCCGATCCGGAAGCCGAAGCGATGCGTCGCTTCCATCAGGAAGCTGCCAGAGCGTTCGACACCACTTGCCTGCCGACGCCCGACGGTTTGCTGCTGGGCATCAAACAGCAGTGAGATTCCTCCGATTCTGGCAAACGCGAGTCGAAGACCTGAAGTCTGAAGCCACCTTCGTTCGCAAGCGCCACGCACTTCGCGCCGTCGACGCTACAGTGTGACAGGTCGAACTCTTCGAGCGCCGGTCGCCAGCGGAAGCTCGCCAGATCCACTGACTATGAGCAGCGCAGGTGCGCCCCGACGTTCAGTCGTCACGCGTCAGATCGGCCACGGTCTTCGCAGGATCAAGGTAATGCGCGAACTTCTGGTCCAGGTATTTCCGCGCTTGGCCTCGCAGCAGAAAGCCGGGATCAATCGCCTCTCCGGCGATCTTCCCGGCGAGCACCGACAGCTGCCCGTCAAAGCTGATCCCCATTACCTTGCCCGAATAGTTCGCGACTTCGCCCGCCCACGTCGCCTTCACGCCGTACTTGCGGCCCCAGTAGCCGAACAACGCCTCGAGCCGCTTCTTGGCTTCGTCGGCAGAAAGGCTGTGGGGAATGTCGAGTTTGATCTTGGCCAAGGGGTGGCTCTCCTTTGTTGGAACGACTCAGGTGCGGCGCGCCGTCTGGTGCAGCTCGAGCACGATGTTGCCTTCTTTGAACAACCGAACTGCCCCCGAGGTTTGGCTGACCACCAGCGCGATGCACTTGGTCGAGGCAGTGATGCTTGCCGCCGCCGCGTGACGCGCTCCGAGGCCGAGCGGAATCTTCACCTCGTCGTCCTGGGCCGACAGATAGCGGCCCGCCGCAAGAACGACGCCATCTTCACGGATCACGAAGGCGCCATCGAGCACCGAGAAGTTCTTGATTGCTTCGCGGATTCTCGGATCGAGGACGTTGCGCTCGGACTCCGAGATTCCCTGGAACGGATTGATGGTGAGTTGTCGGCTCTTTT
>JANOHG010000849.1:0-8257 GCA_031406375.1 Archangiaceae bacterium
CGCTGGTTCGCGGCGAGCGAATGCGCAGAGGGGCTGGCCGAGCTCGACAAGTGCATCGACAGGAACGTGACCATCATCCGCTGGGAGGAGACCGCCAACGAGCTCGACGACATTGTCGGACGTGGCCGGACTCCTGAGGAACAACGGGCGCTGTGGGCCCGTTGGCACGAGGCCCGTCGAAAGGTCGACGTGCCCCTCGTCGAGGACTTCCACTGCTTGGTCGGGGTGACCGTGATGATCTCGCCGGGCACCTCGTCGCGCACCGCGGTTCGGAGGGTGAGCTCGCGTTGGGTGCTCGGTACGCGGCAGCGAATCGCGTTCGACTTGCACGCGAGCACGACGAGCTCCAGCGGCTCGCCGAGATTGATATCGCTCGCCTCCGCCTTGTGGCGCCGGGGTCGCGAAGCCGTCGATCCGTCACTCGGGTGCGCCTCCAGGCCGAGCCAGGCACGGTACACCGCCGAGAAGTGCGCGCCGTCCGATCCCGAGCTGAAGACGACATCCGCGAGGCTGAGATCGTAGCGCTCGTCTCCACGGCGAACGACCATGGTCTTGTCGGCAGCGACGGCATCGCGACGATCCACGCCAAGATGCCCACAGCCCTTCAGCTCTTCGCCGAAGGCCGCCTTTCGCCAGTGGGTGGCACGACGGTCGAGGTCATGGTCGGTGGCAAGTCCCTCGGCGCGATGATGCTATTGGGAGTGCGCTGCATCAGCAACGGCGGACACCATGACGTCGCCGAGCTCGTGTTCCGGCCGGCGATCGCGGGAGCGGCCCATGCGGGACCACGTTAAGACCGTCGCCCGGATTCTCCGCGCTCTCTCCGTTCGACCAGGGAAACCGTCCGCCACCCGTACGGTGAACCCTTGCGCGGCGCATTCCCGCGCGACCTCGCGCCCGACGTTGCCCAACGCCGCCGTTACCAGCACCCGAGCCATCTCCCGCTCACTTCGAGACAAATGGAGCTCTCCCGACAAACGTCGCATCATTCGCGCACTTCAACGCGAATGTCGCGAGGTCGACGCGGCTGATGCTCGTGCTGAGCACCCGCTCGAGGCTTGACCGGGGCTTGCCGGTACCCGGCCCGTCGGTCAGCCGAGGCGGGCGCACCAGCGTCCAGCCGACGGAACTGACCGACAGCAGCGCATGCTCCCGTACCTTGTCGTGGAAGAGCGCTGGAGTAAGCGCGCGAACGAGAAAAGACACCACCTTGCCGCCGAAGTCCTTCTGATCGCCCGGCACGTCGAGGGCGGCTCCCGAGATCGCCACGTAGCGCTTCACTCCGGCAGCGATGACCTGCTCAGCGGCGGTGCCGCAAACGTCTTTCCGAGTGGGCGTTGGCCCTAGCGCAGACACCACGACGTCGCAGCCCTCCACGAGGGCACGCACTGACGATGCGTCCGTGACGTCGCCTTTCAACACCTCGAGACTCTTCGATGTCAGGGTGAACGTGTCGGGCGTACGCACGAGCACCCGGACCTGGTGGCCGGCCTCGAGCGCCTGCTGAACGATGAGGCGTCCGGTGCGACCGGAACCGCCGAGCATGGCGAGCTTCATTTTGAACTTCTCCCTGTTGATGGCGACGACAGCTCCGGCAGAAGGCCGGTGACAAGCTGATGCACGAAGTGCCGAGGCGTGCCGGCGACGAATGCGGGCCCGCCAAGGTAGGCGTTGAAGCACCGCGCCTCGATTGCACCGAGTACGGCTTCGGCCACGACCGCTGCGCGGCTCGGCGAGAGGGGGGCCGCACGCATCAGCCAGGCCTTCAGCAGACGCCGAAGCAAGAGTGTGGGCGGCTCCTCACCTGGCGCCGACGGCGTGCCCAGGCTTCCCGAGCGCAGCACCATCAACCCCGGTAGCATCTGCTCGTGAAAGGCGAGCACCTCGCCCAGCAGCACCTTGAGTTGAGCGCGCCCATTCCCCGGGCCCGGCGGCACGGTGAGCCGCGCCACCAGCAGCGACCACGAGCGCCCAGGGCTGAGCGCACGCACCAACAGCGCGTCCTTCGAGCCTGCACGCTGCAGCAGTGCCGTGTGGCTCACCCCCAACTTCTGGGCGACCAACGAGACCGGAGCGGCCCGACCGTGTTTGACGAAGGTGGCGCGCGCCGCGACGTCGATCTGTTCATCGCTGATCTGTCTCGGTCGGGCCATTACTTTCTTTCTGGAAAGTAACTAACTGAGCAGCGCCGAGGGTGTCAAGGCGGGCCGCGTGGCTCGGCGAGGCCGTGGATTGCGCGTGGAAGCCCATCAATAGTCGAAGGCCCTTCGACGAGGTCAGCAGGCCAGGGGAAAGAACCCCGGAACTCGACCCTTGGCAGAGCGTCACCAGCCGATGCGTCGCCTCAGGTCAGTGAGAGGCGCGAGAAATGGGCAACGGCCTCGGCAACTCCGTCCTCGTTGCGAAGCTGGGCCCCGAGCGCATCGGCGCGCTTGCGCATCGCAGCGTCGTTGACGGCCATGCGGAGCGCGTCGGCGAGCCGTTGCTCCGTCAGACGCTTTCGCGGAATGGGCGTTGGCCCGGTGCCCAGCGCCTCAACGCGCGCGCCCCAGAACGGCTGGTCCATCATGAAGGGCACCACCACTGCGGGTGTGCCGGCCTGGAGCGCGGCGCCGGTCGTACCTGCGCCGCCGTGATGCACCACCGCAGCGACGCGAGGGTAGAGCCACGTGTAGGGCAGCGAAGTGGCGAAGAACACGTCGTCTTCCAATGACTGCGCGGTGAGTCCGCCCCATCCGGCGACGAGCACCGCGCGCACGCCCGCCGCGCGCACCGCGCCGGTGACGAGCGCCGTCAGGGCCGAGGGGTCTCCGCTCATCATTGAGCCGAACCCGATGGCGACGACCGGGCCCGGGCGCGCCAGGAACGCCAGCAGCTCCCCAGAAGGCTGCCAGCTCGCGGGCGTCGGCTGAACCCAGTACCCGGTGGCGATGCGCGGCCTCGGGCCACCCTGCGGGAGCGGAACGACGAGCGGGCTGAAGCCGTAGAGTGTCGGAGTCCCGGCCATGGCGTCGTGTCGGCCTTTGACTCCCAGCCGCTTGCGCGCCGCCGACAGCGCCGGCCCCATCAGCATGTTCACGCCCAGCCCGGTGAGCGTGTGGCTCAGTCGCGTTCCGAAGCTACCGAGCCACCGCGGAACACCCGGCACGAGCACACCCGGGTAGGCGTCGGTCGGCGCGTCGATGGGCTGGAGTTCAGCGCGCATGAACGTCACGCCGAGCTTCTCGGCGACGGGCAGCCCCACCACCATTCCGCCCAATCCTCCGGTGATCGCCTCGACGCCTTGGCACGCCTCGAGGGTCTGGTCCGTCCAGGTCTTGATGTACTTCGGCATCTCGCGCACGGTCAGGCGCAGGCTCGAAACGGAGCCCTTCTCGGCGGCGTCAGCGGAGCCCCTGGCGACGGCCTCGATGCTGCCCGCCAGGCCCACGACGGGGATGCCGGCTTCGTTGAACATGCCGGCGAGGTCGGAGGGGGCGATGGCCCGCACCTCGTGCCTCGCTGCCTTGAGCCCCAGCGCCAGAGCCACGTACGGTTGGACGCCGCCACGGGTGTCATTGCAGACGACGGCGATTCGCATGTGCCTCTTCTCCGGGGGCGGGCTACTTCTTCGGCTCTGGTGGTGGCTCTTCCTTCGTGAGCGAGAGCGTCTTGCTGAAGATGAACTTCTTGACGACCGCCGTCATCGACGTTGCGGAAACAAGCGTGACGGTGACGTCCATCGTCGCGTCGTCATCGTCGTCGGGCTTGATCATCAGGCCGGTGAACACGCCGGTCTTGGCGTCAAAGACGAGCTTGCGGAAGACGACCTTCCCGGCCTCCTTCTTCTGAACAGCTTCGATGGTCTTGCCCCACCACAGGCCAGTGGCGTCTCTCGTGAATTGGATCAGCGACTTCCGATCAGCGTCGCGCCAGGTGCCCTGAATCTTCTCTTCGGCCACGGCTTCTGCGGATGCCGCCAGAGGCAGGAGGAAGAGAACGACGGACGCCAGAAGAGGTCGCGACATGTCCATGCGCAGGAACCTAGAGCAATGCAACTGCAAGTTGCAATATTGGAAGTCGTGGACCTGGACGATGGCCCGGTGTCAGAGTGCGACAGATGAAGCGCGGAAGACGGCGGCGGGATGCGGGGCGCCCTCGCGGGGCGCCGATTGTCCAGGCCGTCCTGGCGGAGACGCTCAAAGAACTTGCCGAATCCGGGCTCGAAGGCCTCAGCGTCGAGCGTGTGGCTCGCGCAGCTTCAGTGAACAAGACAACCGTCTATCGGCGCTGGCCAACGCGCGGAGCCCTGGTGGCGGCGGCCCTCGAGGGCATCCTCGGGTCGGTCGCCGCGAAGGGTGCTGACACCGGTTCGCTCCGAGGAGATCTCCTGAGCCTGCTGGCGCCGGTAGCTGGGTTCCTGAGCGAAGGGACTGGTCGCGCCGTCCTACGGGCCGCACTCTCGGAGTCCTCTGCATCGAGCATCGCCTCGCTCGCGGCCCGCAAGCTTCAGCAGCAGGCAACCAGCCCCGTGGGCGCGTTGGTTGTGCGCGCTCGAGCGCGGGGGGAGTGGCGGGAAGGGGTGAACGGTGAGCAGTTGGTGTTCGTGATGGTGGGCGCCGTCATTCACCGCGCCATGCTCGAGCATGGGCCGCTCACGAAGCGCTGGCTGGCGTCGCTGGTTGACCTGGTGTTGTTCGGCGTTGTCCCTCGACGGCCGAGCGATCCAAGTCCACCCGATATCGACCCATTAGTTCGTGGCCGCAACGAGCGAAAAAGAAAAGCCCCGGCAAAACCGAGGCTTTCATCGAAGCTCCCTGACGTGGACTCGAACCACGGACATGGTGATTAACAGTCAATGAATACCAGGGCTTACGTGTCGCAAGCCATTGTAATCAGGCTCCTGATGGTTCCCATTGGCTCCCAGCCCGAGGGCATATCGAGGGCATGGAATTGATCTCCGATTTTGCTCCAGCGGCGCATGCGTCAGTGAATCGGAGCAGGTTCGACGATCAGCCGACCCTTGAGCGAGCTGAAGAAGTCGCGGAGCGGAACGAAGTCCGCCCCGTTGCACGTCACGACGCTGACGCCTCTGCTCCACGCGGACACCGCGATCAGGGCGTCATTCTGCATTCGTGTCAGGCGCAGTTGATCCCCTTCAGAAAGGCGCGCTGATTTTCGAGGACGCCGTTCTCGCAGGTAGTCCCCTGCGAGCTTCCAGTCTCTGACCGTCGGCGAGAACACCCGCTTTCCAGCACGACGCAGGAGTGCGTCGATCGCGGCAGCGCCAACGTGGTCGGCATGCGTAGCCAGCTCGGCCACCACGACCGCCGAAAACTGCTGGACCGCATAGGACCGAACGATGCGCTCGGCGAAGGCAGAGTCCATCAAGCTGTACCAGATGACGTTGGTGTCGAGGACGTAGCGCCCGTTCAATCTGGAAGACCCGAAAAGTGATGTGCTGGGGTCTTCAAGAACTCCACGAGTGCTCGCAGGCCCGGATCTGTCTTTCGACGTTGGGGGGCCCGACGCGGTGCCCTCGGGGACTTCTTGGCTTCGGATCCTGACTGAGACGGGCGCGCGCGCCCCTCCCTCTTGGTCGGAGTAGGCTTTGCTTCGATTCGACCTGTGCTGTGCGGCGCCATTGCCTCATCATAGCTGCGGGCAGTCCTGATTCGCACCCGAACCTCCCAGCTCAGCAGGATAAGCGAGGTGGATGGAGGCGGCCGAGAAAGGCGGTGGGCTCCAGCCGTCCCCCAGATCCATGACACCCGCTTTGAAGCCGCTCACCCACCCCGAGCCTCGCCCATCTCCCACAACCTCATCCTGTGCCCGTTGCGGCCGTCCCCTCCCTCGAAATCAGGAAGACCTTTGGGGTGACCCCGGGCCGCTATTTCCTGACGCTCGGTGCCGCGGGCACCAGCGCGCCTTGACCGAAGTCCGAGGGCTGAATTGTCGATCGCGTTGTAGTTGGTATTCACCACGTCACCCTTTGGCATACGCCCCGAGATGGATGAAGCCGAAGCTCGAAGACGAGGCGCGCTGTTCCGCGATCTTCACGCGGCCACCGAGATGCTTGTACTCCCAAATCCATGGGACGCGGGCACCGCACGGTTGCTCGAAAACGCGGGGTTCCGGGCGCTCGCGACGACCAGCGCGGGACTCGCCTTCTCAATGGGCCGTCGCGACGGCGATGGTGCAGTCAGTGCAGACGAGACGTTCGTGCACGCGCGCCAGATCGTGGACGCTACTCGGTTGCCCGTGTCCGCCGATCTCGAGAACGGCTTCGGTGAATCACCTGAGGCCGTTTCTGAGGCCGTTCGCCGAGCAGGCTCTGTCGGACTCGTTGGAGCCTCCATCGAAGATGCGACCTATCGGGAGAGTGACCCCATCCTCGATCGTTCGCTCGCCGTTGAGCGAATTCACGCCGCTGTTGAAGCCGCGCGCGCGTTGCCGCACCCATTTGTTCTCACTGCCCGCGCAGAGAACTTCATTCGCGGTCGCCCTGATCTCGACGACACTTTGTGGCGGCTGCAGGCTTACGAGAAGGCGGGGCCGATGTTCTGTTCGGGCCGGGACTACCGGACGAGCGGGCGCTGCGCCTCGTTTGTCGCTCGCTGACCAAGCCCTTCAACTACGTGGTCGGCTGCGGGCCGACGCGGTTCACTATCGCCGAACTGCGAGAGATTGGTGTTCGCCGGGTCAGTATCGGCACAACCTTTGTACGACGGGCTCTTGCCTCCACGCTCGGCGCAGCGCGCGAGATACTCGACCGCGGCACGTTCGAATATCTCCGCGGCTTGCCAACGGTGGCCGACTTCAACGAGCTGATCGCCCCGCGGTAGTAGCTCTCGGGTTCGACTCTGCCCGAGCCTTTTCTCCGAACACGGACGATTTCCGTTCCCTCTTCACGCGCCGCTGTCGGCAACCCTCTGGTGTTCTTGCGGCAGGTGAGCCTCAGCCTTGCGGGCGACGAGCCGCATCAGCCTCGGCCACCCAGATTCCGTCGGGCAGCTTCGACCGACACCCTTCTGTACCGACAGGCATGAGATGTGCTGGAGCGAGCATCGGAGGGACGATGAAGATCAGACCCATGCGGCAAGAAGACGTGGGAGCCGTGGCCCTGCTGGCAACGGAGCTTGGATATCCGAGCACTGCGCTGGACTTGTTGTGTCGAATGAAGGGGATCCTCAACGACGACCAGCACTGCGTATTGGTTGCCGAGGTCGATGGACACGTCATCGGCTGGGTTCACGTTGCCCTGCGCCGAACGCTGGTGTCACCGGCCCACGCTGAAGTGGCGGGCTTGATCGTCGCCAGAGAAAGCCGAGGAAATGGCATTGGCGCAGCTCTCATGACGAACGCCGAAAGCTGGGTTCGCGAACGAGGACTGGAACTTCTGCGGCTGCGCTCTCGCAGCGATCGGATTGATGCTCACCGCTTTTACGAACGCATCGGCTATCAGCGCGAGAAGATCAGCGTGACATTCTCGCGCCAAGTGCGACCGTCCACCGGAAGCGCTGCTCTCAATGGCTGAACCCAACCGGCGCGCTACCGACCGAGATCGATCACCCCACCGCCCGTAGAGCGCTGGAGCAGGCCGGCGCGACTGACCGTTTGCTGCCTAGCCGATGTACGAGGTGTTCACGGGCGACGTGGTATTACGCGCCTGATGCGAAATGTCGCCTACGCCGTTTTCGCGCTCGCGATGTCGTGTGCGATCGGACCGAAACCAAAAACCGAGGAACCAACGACCATGAGCACCGCGCACGTCCACCATGCCATCGACTACATTGAACTGGCCGTCACCGACATGGCGCAATCGAAGCGGTTCTACGGCGAAGCCTTTGGGTGGAAGTACAACGAATACGGCCCCGACTACGCCGGCATCCAAGGCGAAGGTCGTGAGCAGGGAGGTTTTCGCGTCGATACCGAGGTGCGCTCCGGCGGGCCTCTCGTCGTCTTGTACTCGGCGAATCTCGATGCCACTTTGGCGAAAGTCCGGGGAGCGGGGGGCCGCATCGTGAAAGAGCCCACGGCCTTCCCCGGTGGTCGCCGGTTCCATTTCGCTGACCCAAGCGGTAACGAGTTGGCGGTGTGGTCGGAGAAGTAATTTCGACCTTGCCGCGGCGTGCCCTCGATCACCCAGATTCGTTCGTTGTACATGTACAGCGACTCGATCACGACCCTCACGGCAGAACTTCGGCGTTCATGGTCCCGGCGACGCCCTGCCCAGCGCTGTCGATCATCACCCCGACCCTCGGCTTCCCGTCGTCCC
>JANOHG010000381.1:0-2739 GCA_031406375.1 Archangiaceae bacterium
CGAAGCATTAGAGTTACTTCATCATCCTGCCAATGGCGCACACCAGAGTTTTGATAAGCCGCCAACAAGCCCCATAGCTTTGTTCCCTGAAAGATGGGCGTAATGACATAGGCTCGGCACTGATATTTTTCTAGAGTTTCCAGGTAGCAGGGCATATAGCCCATTTCGTAAATATCATTGACTCGCGTATAGCTTTCACCTCGGTTATATTTTCCACCCTGCGCCTCTTTTAGGTAGGTATCAGCATCTAACGTCGCGGCGGAGCTATATTTTTTAACGCTACAGCGATCGTAGGTGCTAAGGTCTCGACTCTGAATGATTGTGCTGAGATTTTGTTCTTCCTGAATCAGCGAATCCCAGCCCGAACCCACTGATTCAGCAATAAACTCACCGCTCCAATCTTCGTTAAATCGGTATACTGCCACGCGATCGCACTTCAGCAATCGTCGTACCTCGCGGGTCGTTACCCGAAAGATTGTAGATGCGAGACGCAGAGACAATCGAGATTGCGCTCAAGGCAGCCGAGACCGGCCACCTGGTGCTCTCGACGGTTCACACCACCGACTGCTACCGCACCATCAGTCGCATCATCTCGGTCTTTCCTCCAGAAGGTCAGACGGGCGTGCGCAACCGGCTCTCAGAGAATCTGAAGTCGACCGTCAGTCAGCGCCTACTTCCGCACGCCTCAGGAAAGGGTCGCGTCGTTGCTGCAGAAATAATGGTTTCTACGCTGTCGGTTGTTGAATTCATCAAGGACTCCAAACGCACCCACGAGATCAAGGACTACCTCGAGAAGAACCACGACATCCTTGGAACTCAAAGCTTCGACATGCACCTGGCGAAGTTGTTGCGCGAGAAGCAGATCACGCTCGACGTTGCCCGTGAGGCAGCGTCGAACCCCGCGGACTTCGAGCGCGCCTTGGCGTTCGAATAAGGGCCAGCAGCGCGATCGCCACCGCGCCAAGCCCGCCCGCGTTACAGCCACACCCTTTGGGTTCCGTAGGGCCTCCGCCGGCACCGCCACCTGTTCCTCCGACGGGCGCACCACCTGCACTGCCACCTGCTCCGCCTCCAGTGCCGGTGCTGCCGCCTCCCGCGCCTCCTCCCGTCGCGGACATCGGGACGATGACTGGAATTGACGCCGAACGCGCCTCATTGCCGGCGATGTCCTTGGCGATCGCTTCGAGTGCTTGGCTGCCTGAGGGCAGCCCGGCTTTGGTGACGTAGGTTGCCTTCCATGGCGGGCCTGCCGTCACCGTCGCGACGGTGACCAACCCCACCTCGAACCGCACTTCAGCGACGCCGGTGTTGTCGAACGCGGTCGCCTCGAGCAACAGGCCTGGCGCCAGTGAAAGTCCTGCGCTCGCGGGCGCCACCAGGCGAACGGTGGGCGGAACCTTGTCGGCCCCCGCAGCGGTCCCCGGCGCCTTTCCGACGGCGAACAGCGCGCCGGTCGTAATCGGCGAGGCGGTCGCGGTGACGACGAAGTCTCCGCCAATCGCGTTTTGCGCCTTGAGCAAACCGGTGGTGCTGATCGAACCCCCGCCCGCCGGCACCTGGTAGTTCACCGTGGGCTGGTTCGCGAGCACTGCATCGAACTGGTCTCGCGCGGTGACCTGGTATTGCAAGTTCGCACCTACCTCGACGCGCGCCGAGACCGGCGTCATTCGCAGCAGGGTGTAGGTCGGCTCGACGGGCAAGGTGAACGAGCCCACCACCGTTCGATTGGTTCCGTCGCGAACGGTGACGCTCAAGGTGTAGACGCCTTCCTTGCTGAACGAAGCCGAGCTGTCCTTCGCGGCGTTGTTGCCGTTGGGGGTGAAGCTGACCGCCGCGGGTCCGGTGGCGCTCCAGGTGTACGCGAGGTTCGCTTCGGTGCCGTCGTCGTTGGCACCCACCGTGACTTGGGCGGTGCGCGACCGAAGCGGGTTGAACGCGGTGCCAGCGTCGGCGGTGATGACTGGCGGGTTCATTCCGCTTCCGGCATTCACCACCACCGCGAGAGTGGTGGTCGCGCTTGAATCTCCACTGGTCGCACCGTTGCCGTTGCACGAGTTGCCAGCGCCGTGAATTGTCACCGTGCCCGCAAACGGGGGCGCGGTCATCGCGAACTGAAACGTGCCCGAAGTCGACGCTGCATTCTGATGCAGCTCGCCGAACGCGGCGCCCACCGTAGGCGAGACAGGGTTGAGCGTGGCCGTCGCGGGGAAAGTCGACACGTTCATTCCGAACCGCGAGCCTGCCCCGCCAGTGACGGTCAGGGTGTACGTGCCGGTAGCGCCCGCGCCCAGCGTGGTCGGGCCGGTGATCGTCACCGTCGGATTGCCGCCCCCGCCGTGGCAGCCGTTGCAGTTGGCGTTGCCAGGAGGTCCCCCGGAATAGCCGATCGCACCCGAAGCGTTGGCGAAGACCGTGCCGCTAACCAGCTGAACCGCAACCAGGATTGAACGCATCTCCACTTCTTACTGCAGGCCTACTTCGCTTCTGAAACGTCCCACTGCAAAGTCTTCATCAACCCCTTGCGCTGCTTCTCGACTTCTTTATCGAGCAGCTTCACTGCCTCATCCAACCGGTCCATCAGCCGAAAGGGCTTACGACGCGAGCTCTTGAGCGACATCAACGCGTGGGTGAGCCATGGAAACACCGCGGTGACGTCGCAGTGGACGTAGACGCTTCCCGTCTCGACGGCGTCGACGCTTACCTTGCCCCACGTGTGACCTTCGCCTGCGGGGCAGCTCG
>JANOHG010000384.1:0-6233 GCA_031406375.1 Archangiaceae bacterium
GGCAGCGTAGACTCACCGCACTTTGCCGCGCCCAACGCTGTTGTTCGTCGATGATGAGGCGAACGTCCTAGAAGTGTTGACCCGGATGTTCGACAAGCGCTTCGACGTTATCTGTGCTCACTCGGGCCCTGAGGCGCTCGAGATCCTCAAGCGTCAGCCGGTTGATCTGTTGCTTACCGATCAGAAGATGCCCGAGATGACTGGCATCCAATTGTCGCGTGCCGCCCGCGAATTGGGCATCGACGTGACGACGATTCTGCTCACCGCTTACACCGACCCTGGCGAAATCATCGCGGCGATCAACGAAGGGCAGGTCTACCGCTACGTAACCAAGCCATGGGACGTGAACGACTTGTCGATGACGGTGAAGAACGCCATCGAGTCTGTGCAGCTGAAGAAAGAGAAGAACAAGCTGCTTGCCAGCCTGCACAAGCGCATCGAAGCGCTCAACGTGTTGTACGAGGTCAGCCGCACCAGCGCCGACGACACCCACTCGTTGGATGCGATCGTCGACCGGCTGTTGTCGGTGGTCGGGCGGGTGCTGCCGCACGACGTCAGCGCAGTGGTGATCGAAGCAGGTGAAGGTCGCAGCTCGTCGCTGAGGATTCGCTGCCGCGCGCTGGTCTCAGAAAAAGCGCTGCTGCACGTGAAGGAATCGGTGCTGTCTGCCCATCGGAAAAGCGCGGGCGTCTTGCTGCCAGAAGAAAAGATGCTGACCCGCATCATGGGGAACACGACGCCCGATCCTTCGGCGCCGACTGGATTTCCCAGCGCGCTGTCGGTGCCGTTGGTCGCAACGGGGAAAGTGGTGGGCACGCTGTCGATCTTCTCGTCTGACGCGACGTACGCGCTCGAAGACGGTGAGCTGCTCGACTTGTTGGTGAATCAGACGACCGACGCCATCGATCACCTGCGGGCAGCCGAGCTTCAGGCGCGCCGCCGGGTCGAACGAATGGTCGAGGCGATGGCCGATGGGGTGATGTTGCTCGACGAAAAGAACGAGCTGGTGGTCGTCAACCCCGCGGCCCGTAAGCTGCTGCAGTTGGGTGATGATCCCGCGCACATCACCCCGCGACACCTGGCCGAGAAGCTGGGGTTTGCTCCGTGGGACATGGTTCGCGGTTGGGAATACGGCGGTCAGAAAGCCTTTCGCGACGAATTGAAGCTGTTCGAGCGAACGGTGCATTTGACGGTGAATCCGGTCGCTGAAGAGTCGGGGGCCCTGCGCGGAGTGGTGCTCGTGCTGCGTGACATCACCGAGCAAAAGGCGTTGGAAGAACGAAAAGACGAGTTCGTGCAAATGGTCAGCCACGAGCTGCGCACGCCGCTGACGTCGATCACCGGCGCGCTCGACCTGGTGCTCAACCACATCACCGGTGAGGTGAACCTCAAGCAGCGCCGCTTCCTCGACATGGCGCGCGAGTCGACCGAGAAGCTGAACGGACTGGTCGATGACCTGCTCGATCTGTCGAAGTTCGCCAGCAAAAAAATGCGGATGAGCTTCGAGTTCACTCATCTGGACGAGCTGGTGAAGCGCGCAGTCGAGAAGTACGGGCCGGCGATGCACGAGAAGCAGCTTCGGGTTCGCGTGGTTGCCCCCGATGCGCCGATGAACATCCTGGTCGACCCCAGTCGCATCAGTCAGGTGCTCAACAACTTGTTGACCAACGCAGTGAAGTTTACTCCTGCGGGTGGCGAGGTGGTGATCGAGCTGACCCAGGCAGGCGACGCGCCGGGGTTTCTGACCTTGAGTATGTCGAACTCAGGCGAGCCGATCGCCGAAGGCGATCTCGAACGGATCTTCGATCGCTTCGAGCAGGCGAGATCGCGCACGACCCGCGCGATTCGAGGCACCGGCCTGGGCTTGTCTATCTGCCGCAACATCGTCGAGGGACACGGGGGGCGGATCTGGGCAGAGCCTGTGACCAGCGGCGCGCGGTTCGTGACTGTGCTTCCCGTTGAGCCTGGCGCTGATCAGCTCAACCCCGCCGAGCATTCGGGCGAGCCGATGCCGCTCGTTGGCCCCCGCGCGATCCGCGGCACGGTGCTGGTCGTCGAGGACAACCCGACCCTCGCGTGGATCCTCAAGGCGACGCTGATCGCCCGGCAGTTCAAGGTGGTGATCGCGCACTCAGGAGAAGAGGCGCTGGCGATCGCGCGCACGCTCAAGCCCGACGTGATCACTCTCGACATCCAGCTGCCTGACATCGATGGCCTCAAGCTCGCCGACATCTTTCGGCATGACCCTGAGACCCGTCACGCCCGGATGGTGGTCATCTCGGGATTTCACGAGCGCGAGGCAGCGATGCGTGCGGGCGCCAGCGGGTTCCTGTTGAAGCCCCTCAACGCCGAGACGTTGGTCGCTTCGGTCGAGTCGCTGATGGCGGTCACCACCCGCCGCAAAGGCAGCGTGCTGGTCATCGACGACGACGCGCAGATTCGGGCGATCTGCGTCGAGGTGATGCACAACCTCGGCTTCGAAGCACGCCAGGCGGCGACGCTTTCCGAAGCGCGCCAGGCGATCGCCGACAAGCGCCCAGATCTGCTGCTGCTCGACGTGATGCTGCCCGATGGAGATGGCTTCGACTTCTTCGAAGAGCTGAAGGCCGAGCGCGCCTCGAGCCCTTTGTCGGTGATCTTCGTCTCTGCCCGTACCGAAACGACGGCGAAGGTCCGCGCGTTGAAGCTCGGAGGAGACGACTACCTCACCAAGCCCTTTGACGCGCTCGAACTGGGCGCTCGGGTCGAGTCGGTGCTGCGTCGCCGCACCGAGGAAGGCTCGCCGTCGCCGACGACGATGCTGCCTGGGTCGGGTGCAATCGAGCGCGAAGTTCAGCGCCGGATTCGATCGCGAGAACCATTCGCGTTCTGTTACCTCGACCTCGACAACCTCAAGGCCTACAACGACTACTACGGCTTTGCGAAGGCCGACGGAGTGGTGCGACAGACCGCCGATCTGCTGCGCGAGATCATGACGTTGCACGGGAAGCCGGGCGACTTCCTCGGCCACGTCGCGGGCGACGACTTCGTCTTCATCACCACCAAAGAGACCTGTGACGTGGTCTGCCAGAAGGCGATTGAGGCTTTCGATCGGATCATTCCCCTCTATTACGACCGGTCGGATCGTGACCGCGGTTACATCGAGACCGATGATCGCTTCGGCGAGAAGCGGCGGTTTCCGATCATGAGCGTCTCGGTGGTGGCGGTGATGTCGGATGGCGAGCGCGACCACTCGGACCTGGCGCGCTGCGCCGCCGACTTGAAGAAGCGCGCCAAGGCGGTGGTGGGAAGCGTGTTCTTGCGAAATGATCGCGACCCACCTCCCACCAAGCCGAATGTGAAGAGCGCGTGACGTGCGTCTTTCGCAGCAACTGATCCTCTTCATGGTGGCAGCCGCAGTGCTGCCTCTGTCGGCGGTGGGGTTCTGGTTGCTGCAGCGATCCGAGGCCGAGCTTTCGGTTCGGCTCGAGCACGAGCAGCGCGCGGTCGCCGAAGCAGCGGCGGAAGCAGCGGCGGCCCAGCTGATGGGTGCCATCAACGGGATCTCGATTTCTGCGGGGTTGATCGACTGGCGCTCGGTGAGCGCAGAAGAGGCGCGCGGCGGGCTGCAGTTGCTGGCGGCACAATCAGAGCTGATCGCCGCGGTGGCCCTGGTGGATCCGAAGAGAGGAACCGCAATCGAACCGGTCGAAGGAGGCAAAGATCACCCGCCCTTCGATTCGGTGCGCGATGGGCCGCGGCTGATAAAAGCGCTGCCGTTCGATTCGCTCGGTCTTCACGGCGAACCGGGCCAGGTGGCGGTGGGCTCGGCAGTCGATTTGGGCACCTATGCCGCGCTGCCGATGGCGGTGCAGGTCTCGAGCGCAGGAAGCGACGCGACCTTCATCGTCGCGTTCGTCGGGTTGGAAGGCCTGGCGGTGCGGCTGGCCGCGCGTGCCTCGGCGACCGCGGGTGAGCTGCAGGTGGTCGACCCCGAGGGTCGAGTGGTTGCCAGTTCCTCGAAGGGCCAGGTGCTCGAACCCCTCGCGTCGGCACGAGCCGACCTCGTACATACAGGCGCAAGCAGTGGGCGAACCTCGAGCGGCGAACGGCTCGCGATCGCCAAGGTGCCCGAGCGACTGGGCCTGGTGGCCATCGTTTCACTGCCTGAGCAAGTCGCGTTGGCTCCGGTGCATGCGCTGCGCAAGACGGTGCTCGCGGGCATCGGCATTACCCTCGTGGTCCTGGTGACGGTGGGCCTGCTGTTCACCCGCCGGCTCAACAACCGGCTCGCGCAGGTGGGCAACGCGGCTGATGCGTATGCCCGCGGCGAGCTCTCTACCCGCCTTCAAGTCGGCGGGCACGACGAGCTGACCGAGCTGGCCGACACGTTCAATCGAATGGGCACCGAGCTCGAGGCCGCGCGCGGCAGGTTGCTGAAGTGGAATGACGATCTCAAAGCGAAGGTTGACGAGGCGACCGCTGATTTGCGAGCCGCGCAGTGGCAGCTGGTCGAAGCACAGAAGCTCGCGGCGATCGGACAGCTGGGTGCCGGCGTCGCGCACGAGATTAACAACCCGCTGTGCGGAATCCTTGGCAACGCGCAGCTGATGATGCTCGACCGACTGGAAACGGATGACGACTTCGACCTGCTGAAGAAAATCGAAGAGAGCGCCAAGCGCTGCCGTGACATCACTCAAAACCTGCTGCGCTTCTCGCAGAGCAGCGCCCGAGCAGATCGCCAGCAGCTTGATCTAAACGCCATCGTGCGCAGCTGCTTGGCGTTCGAACAGCCCCGGTTCGAGGAGTCGAACGTGACGGTGCAGGCCCAGTTGGCCGAGGCGCCGGTGCAGGTGTGGGCGGACCCCGAGCTGATCGCGCAGGTCATTTCCCAGCTGGCGTCGAATGCCCGCACTGCGATGCAGAAGACGGTCGATAAGCAGCTGACGTTCGTCACCCGCGTTGTGGGCGAAGAGGTGTGGCTCGAGGCGACCGACACCGGTGCGGGGATTCCGCCTGCGAATCTCGCGCGTGTGTTCGAGCCTTTCTTCACCACCAAAGACGTGTGGTCGAACATCGGGCTCGGGCTTTCGGTTGCGTACCGGATCGTCACCGAGCACGACGGTCGGCTCGAGGTCGAGAGCCCCGACGGGAAGGGTGCTCGCTTCACGATGCGGCTGCCGAAGTATGATCCGAAGCGGCATCATCATGTGGCGGTAACCACCACGGGCGAGTTTTCCGCCGGCGGGCAGGGCCTGGGAATCGTTCGGTGAAGGACTCTTTGCTTACCGGTCGGCGCCGAAACTTCCCGTTCATCCTCGGGCTGGCGGCGATTGCGCTGTCACTGCCGGTGGCGTGGTGGCTTTTCCTACATGACGGTGGGATGCCACAGGTCGCTGCGCCGATGGTTCAGGTGGTCGATGCGACGGGTGCGGGGTCGAAGACGACGGAGCTGAGGCTGACGCAGGTCAGCGGCTCGGTGCAGATAAAGCGCGCGAATGGCGACTGGGCCGAAGCGCACAACGGCGACACTCTCAACCCGTCGGATGGCGTGCGCACCGCCGATGGCAGCTACGCAGTGGTGGTGGGTGGTGAATACTGGGAAGTGAAGATGGAACCCGGCACCGAGGTTGAGGTCGGCGAGCTGTCAGAGTCTATCTCTCGGTTGTTGCTCGAGACAGGCATGGCCCGGGCGACCGTGAAAGGGCGTGGGCGCCACACCTTCGAAGTTCGCGCGAACAAGAGCGATGCGGTGGCGCGCACCGATGCAGGCGTCTTCACCATCGCCAGCAACGGCAATGGCACCGTCGCCGTAGGTACCCAGGAAGGCGCCGTCGAATTCTTCGGCAAGGGGCGGGTGGTGATCGTCCGCGCCGGTCAACAGTCGATTATCCGCCCTGGTCAGGCGCCCAGCGAACCGGTGTCGATTCCGTCGAGTCTGTTGCTGAAGGTCGCATTGCCTGGTCGTTCACAAGTCAACCGCGCGAAGCTCGTCGTGGTTGGCAACGCCGAGCCCGGCGCCCAGGTCGCCGTCGGCGGCAAAGCAGTGAGCGTCGATGAGAACGGCCGGTTCGAGACGACGCTGAGCTTGACGGAAGGAAGGAACGCGATCGAGGTGAAGGGATATTCGGTCGGAGCGCTCGAGGCCAATTCGACTCACCAGATTGAACTCGACACCCACGTGCGCAAGACGACCATCGACAAGAATCTTTGGGGCACCCCGCAGAAGTAGCAGTAAAGGTGCGAGGAACCAC
>JANOHG010000422.1:0-1827 GCA_031406375.1 Archangiaceae bacterium
AAATCGCCTTTGTTGATCTCACCCTGGTAGCAGCGCATGTAGGTGAGCTGCCCATAGCGGCCGTCTTCGAGCTTGAACGCGAGGCCGACGAACGGCTTCTTGAAGTCGTGCTCGAGAATGACCTTCGCCTCGTTGTTTTTCTGGTCGTGGGCGATGTTCTCGACTTCCTTCGGGTTGGGTAGGAAGTCGCAGATTCCGTCGAGCAGCGTCTGGATGCCCTTGTTCTTGTAGGCCGACCCGCACATCACCGGAGTCATCTTCAGCGCGATGGTGGCGCGGCGAATCGCTGCTTTGATTTCGTCGTTGCTGATCGGCTCTTCGTTGATGAACTTCTCGGCGAGCTTGTCATCCACGTCGGCGACGAGGCTGATGATCTCTTGGCGGGCTTCCTTGACCTGCTCGGCGTACTCGGCAGGAACCGGCTCAGTGCGCACGATTTCGCCTTTCTCGCCGTCGAAATAGAAGGCTTTTCCCACGATCGGATCGATGACACCGAGGAAGCGATCTTCGGCGCCGATGGGCACCTGGATGCAGACCGGGTGATGGCCGAGCTTCTCTTTGAGCATCTGGGCGACGCGGCGGTAGTTGGCGCCCGCGCGATCCATCTTGTTGATGAAAGCGATGCGCGGAACCCGGTAACGCTTCATCTGCCGATCGACGGTGATCGACTGTGACTGAACGCCGGCGACCGAGTCGAGCACCAGGATTGCGCCGTCGAGCACGCGCAGCGAGCGTTCGACTTCGATGGTGAAGTCCACGTGCCCGGGGGTGTCGATGATGTTGACGTTGAAGTCGCCCCACACCGCGAAGGTCGCAGCCGACTGAATCGTGATGCCCTTCTCACGCTCGAGGTCCATCGAGTCCATCTTGGCGCCGACGCCGTCCTTGCCGCGGACTTCATGGATCTCGTGGATCCGACCCGTGTAGAAGAGAAAGCGCTCGGTGAGCGTCGTCTTACCGGAGTCGATGTGCGCCGAGATGCCGATGTTGCGGATGCGTTCGAGAGGAATCTGAGCCATTGTTCTGGGGGCGTCTATTGATAGCGAAATTGCTTTGAAAACGCGCGCGGGCACATACCGAAACCCTGCCCAGATGGGAAGCGCGGAGGCACTCGGCCTTGGCTGACGAACTGCCCCTGCTTCCAGTGCCCACGTTCGCCGCCTTTGAGAAGGTGTGTGGCAATTGCAAACTCTGGTCAGCGATCTCGCTCGAGCCCCTGAAGGGCTGGGTCGGGCAATGCCGGGTTCAGCCCGCTCGCGGGTTGTTCGTGCCTTCGGCGCCGATCTGCAACGCGTTCGCGGTCAGGGGCGTCACCGTGGCACCGAAGCCCGAGCTTGCGCCCGAGCGAATCAAGCGAATCCCGAACATCGCGCCGGTGGTGGTGCGTCGCCGCGACGATGGGACGCCCACGTTGCCGATGCAGACCCAGGTGGTGAGCGCGCGAGGCAGCGAGCAGGTGGACTTCGGAGATCTCTTCGCGGGCGAGTCGGTGGTCGAGCGCAGCGCGCTGATTCCCAGACCCGGAACCGAAGCTCAGCCGGACGCTGGGGCCAAAGCGATTCAGAAAAAAGGAGTCACGATGACGCGCGCAGAGCTGATGGACATTTTCCTCGAGGCGACTGGGCAAGCCGAAGTGTCGCTGGCGCCCAAGTGGGAAGGCGGGGTGGTGCAGATGGTCCCCAAGGACGGCCAGGCGAAAGAATTCCCAATCGACTCGCTGTTTCACAAAGTGGTGATGGTGCGCGACCGGCTGCGAACGCTGGAACAGAAACTCAACGCCCACCCCAAGCTGACCGACGCCGAGAAGGTCGAGATGCAGCAATACGT
>JANOHG010000428.1:0-6792 GCA_031406375.1 Archangiaceae bacterium
GGCAGCCTCCGTCGAAAACCGCTCTTCGAACTCGGTCATGTTCCTCGGGAATTCCGCGAGCTTGTCCATGCAGCGACCCTCTCACGCACCCCTGACATCAACCGGTAGTGACTCCCTGATTCTTCCCGATACCCCAACTTCTCAAAGCAGGTGTGGTGGCAGTGGCGGGCTTTTCATTCGGCGGGGTTTCCTGTCGCCGCGCAAAAGCTCCGAGCCCCGCAGAAACTGAAGCGCTTGCGCGGTTGCTCGAGGCGAGCTCCCAAGCAGAAGTGCTCGACCGAGTGGTCGGGCGCATTTCCAAAGGGCTGACGCCTCAGGCGTTGCTTTCGGGCTTGTATGCGGCCGCGGTGCGCAACGTGTTGACAGGAAAGCAGTTCAGCAAAGAGCAGCACATTCTGCTCTGCACCCACTCGGTTCACCTTGCCAGTCAACGCGCAGCTGCCTCGCTGCGCTGGCATCCCCTGCTCTGGGCGGTCGACTATTTCAAGTGGGCGCAAGCTGCAGCCAAAGAGCTCGAGCCCGAGCCAATGCCGGACTTCCTCGCGAGCCGGCTGTTGTCGGCCAAGAGCGCAGAAGCCGAGCTGCAGCGTGCGATGGAAACGTTCGACGGCCCGCGCGCCGAAGCGGCCGTGGTGTCACTGCATCGGGGTGGAGACAACGCCGCATTGGCGCAGTTGCTGTTTCGCTACGGCTCGAAGGATTTTCGACACATTGGGCACAAAGCCATTCACGTCGCGCATGGGCTGGCCACGCTCGACACCATCGGCTGGGTTGGCGCTGAGAACGTGCTGAGGTCGATCGCGTTGACCTTGTCGCTGCACTACACCGAAGGAGACCACGACCTCGACGGTGCGTGGGTTCGAAACCAGGGGCTGGTTTCGAAAATTGGCAGCGGTGGGCCGATTGCGCAGGACACTGCGGTCATCGAGTTGCTGGAAGTCTTTCGGCGTTCGACGGTTCCCGAGGCGTGCGATCAGGTGGTCGAGTGGCTCAATCACGGAGCGACCGCTCAATCGGTTTGGGATGCGATGTATCTGAGCAGCGCGGAATTGATGTTCAACCACCCCAAGTCAATCGAAGCGCTGCATGCGGTAACCGCTTCGTCGGCTGCCTTCGCTGCATTCTCGGCCGCGAAAGAGCCGAGCGACCGACACCTGTTGCTGCTTCAAAATGCGGCGCGGGTCGTCGACTTTCGGCACTACACCGAACAATGGGCCGTGCGGCGCCAGAGGCCGGCCGAGTCGCAGTTGAGAATCGACCGACTCGAACCCTTGCCGCTGCAATCGAATCGGGCGGCTGCCCTCGAGGAAATTTTTGCAGATGTCGGAGGCGATGCCGCCGCGAAGCTTTGGGCTGCGCAAAAGACGCTCGCTCTGGTTTCGACGGGAGCCGCCGGCGCTCAGCTGTTGGGCTCGAAGGCGATCGAGCGCGTGGTTGAGACAGCCGTCAATGACAGCCACGACTTCAAGCTTGTCATCGCCGCACTCGACGGTTTCGGCCAACTGTCGCCCAATTGGCGCGGACGCTACCTCGCGGCGTGCACCGCGCGGTTTCGAGGCGCGGCACAGCAGCCTTCAGAGCTCGCCGCGCGGATCAACGAGGCTGCCCAACGCATTTCGTCGAACAGTTGAGGCGTGGCAGGCCCTTCGCATCGCGTACCTTCTGAAGGGTGAGCTTTTGCGACTGCGCAGGCAAGGTCGACTTCCCATTTCCAGGGTTGAGCGCCTTTTTATCGAAGACCCGCAACAGTTGGCCGATAGAGAACTCTACCGAAGGATGAGCTTCCTCGTTCGTCGCCCTCACTGCGCCAGTCCGTCAAGTCCCTCGACCCATGGGCTCGTCCAGGGACGCGCCACAGTTCAACCAGGCGCATTCAATAGAAGAAGTCTTCTCAATTGTTCAGATCGTCACCGACTCCGGTCTGCACGGCGCCGGCCGGGCCATCTGCAGGAAGCGGCGACAGCGCTGGCTCGGACGCGATGATCAAGCACTGCTGGATGACCTGCGCGCCGGCTTCGACGAGGATCTTCAGCCTCGGCGCTTGCGGCGCGTGAGCACGTACGCGAGCAGCATCGAGACCGGCGCGAAGGCATCCACGCTTGCGCACCCGCATCCCTTCGGCGCGCAGGTGACCATGAGCTGAATGGGCAGCACCGCTGAGCCGCCAGGGCCCGTCGCAGTCAGGTCGACCAAGTAGGTTCCGGCCTGGCTCGCCATTGGCGTCCACGACAGCTCGCCCGTTACTGGATCCGCCGCGAGGCCTGGCGGCAGGTTCCCGTCGCGCGCCTTCGCCGTGAAGCGGATCATCCCGTCGCCGATCACCCCTGGAGTGCTGCGGTACGGCTGGTCGCACGACAGCGCACCCGACGGACTGGACACGTGAGCCGCAGCGACAAGTCCAGACGTCAACGCCCCAGGTCCTGGCGTGCAAAGAGGCCCAGTCCAGCCGGGGGCGCGTCTTCGCCTTCACCGCGGGCGCGCCGGTCGCAGGAGTCTCCGCTGGTGGCTGCGCGGGTCTGGGCATCACCGTGGCGCGAGCGGCGGCGTGAGACGAGAGCACCCCGTGGAAGGAGGTCAGATGGAACCTGGCCGGGGGGACAAGCCAGAGGAGGCGGCGAACCAGTTGCTCCGAGCTCAATACCAGCGTTACGCCCTTCTTCGTCTCATACTCGTACTTTCCGTCGTCGCGCCGCGAGAGCCTGGATTGGGCGATGGGCCCTCTTGCTCCATACCTGCACAACCGGGACAGCCCGTCGGCGTCGTTCTGGTGGACCGCAGTGCCCGCGTGAAGCGAGAACCCTTCTCCCACCGCCACGAGCCGGCCACGGGTGCCGCCAAAAGTTGGCTCGTCGCCGAGGTTGAGACGCTCCTGAGCGCCTTGAAGCTGCAACGCCTCGAAAGCGTCTTCGGGCCACGGCACTTCCAGCGCCTCGAAGGTGCGCTTGGCCTGCGCGAGCATCCGCGCCAGCACCCCCTCGAGCGCCGCCTGCGACGGCGGCGACAGCTCGAGGAAGGACCCAGCGCCCCAAACACCCTCGGGCACCAGCAAGTGGAGGTGCGGCTGCAACGCCAAAGTGCTCGAGAAAAACTGCACGAAGCAGACGGCCCCGCCCTGGGTCTTGCCGACGTGGCCCGACTGCTTCGCCTGCGCTCGCTGAGCGCGGAAGATGGCCCGGGTGAGGCACCTCTCGAGCACACGCAGCAGCTTCGGCTCCTTCACTACCGGCCAGCGCATCGCGAAGGGCACCGACAACGTCCACTGCCGGTACCCCACTTTCGGCAGCACCTCCATCAGGTGTGCGGCCGTCTCATGGGCCCGTCGCGCTCCGCATGACGGACACCAGCCGCGCGACTTGCACGAAAACGCCACCACCGCTGACTCGTCGCACGCCCCGCATTTGACCAGCGTGAAGCCTCGTCGGACATCTCCACAGCCGAGGTACCGCCGCACTTCTTCGTGCACCCGCTTCGGGAAGCCTCCGTGCTCCTCAGCGGCGGCCAACACCGCGGGCCACCCTTCGCGCACCGCCCGGTGCAGCACCGACTGCTCGGGTCTGCGTAGCGAATGGCATGAACAACAAACAGGAGGTGAAAGTCCGAACCGGGGCCCTGACGAAGGGAACCCGACACCAAAGAGACAAGTGCGCTGACCTGGAAAACCAGGCCCCTCCCGCCAGAGCAATCCTCCACTACTGGATTGCGGCGGGGGGCCCGCGAGGGAGCGTGCGGTGGAAGTCAGTAGGTGCGTTCCTGTGTCGAGCGAAAGCAAAGCGCCGTAAGGCCGTCCACGTCGGGCAAGCTGGCCGCCAGCAGCGAAAGCCCAATTTTCGTCGGAACGTGTGGCGGTATTGGCGTCGGGACTGGAACGAAGTTTGTTGGATCTTACCCATGGAGGTCTGCAGGGTTCCGCGCAAGCGGTAGGCGGGAGAACGAAAGAACGAACGTCCGATGGCCCTACAGATCAAGGACTGGCGCGCAGTATCCGAAAAGCGGTTGAAAGACCGCCTTAACCCCGAGAGCGATCTCGGAGGGGAGGGAAAGCGCCGGCGGCGAAGGTGGAGAATGAAGAAAGCGATGCATCGACCGAATAGGATCGCAAGCCCGCAAGGGGCCGCGCTGGATGCGACAGGGGACCTATCCTCTGCCACCAAGAGACGCGACGTCATCGTTCGGACGAAATGCGCGACGACGACAATCCGCAGCGAAGGTCAACGGAGCATGCGTTCTCAGGCCTATATGGACTTAAGCGCGGCGATCGAGGGCCTGACCTGTCCGAGAAGCTTCGGCACTTCCGGGTCGTAAACCGGCCGATGACAGGGGTCACAACCCGTCGTCCCGACGAGCCGTATGTGAAAAGCACAAGTACGGTTCTGTGAGAGCTGGGGGCGGGCAACTTCCCCTGGCTACTCGGCTCGCTGAAGTTCCTTGCCGCCTCCACCCATCCCCACCACGGGCGCAGGGCGTGTGCCAACCGGGCCTGTCGAGGAGCGCCCAGTCGCTTCAGTGGGCCAGCCGTCCCGTTCGGCGGAGCGACCTGGATGCTCCAAACCTCACGAAACTATCGTGCCGTCCTACGAAGATGAGGAACCTGGACCACGCCTTGGTAACTGGCGCCCTGGCCGTGCGGCTCACCCGCCGCGAGCGTCGGCGGTTCCGCCATCGGCGAGGCCCGAGTCACTCGCCCCAGAGTCGGGATTTCCCCCCGCAGCCGGAGCGCACGCGGACACTGCGAGCAGCAGCACGCCCCCGAGCGCCGTCGCTTTCATCGTGCTGACACTTTTCCGCGACGGCTCAACTTCGGGCAGCTCGCGTAGCCAGTACCGACACTTTGATTGCCCGTGGAACGACAGGCCGACTACTACTCGTCGAGGGGCTGATCGTCTTCCGACGGCTTCTGCGAGGACGAGGTCGAGCAGCGGCAACGGGCGTGTCCCGCTTCACGTCCGGGCTCAGGTACCGCATGGTCATCGCGATGGTCGTGTGACCCAGTAGTTGCTGCACCCAGCATTGCCATTAGCATTAGCCGCCGCAGCGTCGTCTCATCGAAACCCACAGGCACACCTACTCGCGCCCTGCCCACTTCGACAGAGATACACGATGCCTCCGCCACACTCGCGACCGGCACCACCTCGAAGAACGCCGGTGTCACGCTCGGCTTTGTCTGCTTTCGGCCCAGCTGCCACTTCCAGTGGCGCAGCGTGCCTTCCTTCACGCCCAGCTGCGTGGCGAACTCCCCACCAGATAGCCCGCTCTTCGCCCACTGACCCACTCGCTTCGCCCAGGTCTCTCGCGTCTCTCGTTTCATCCCTCCCGGCTACCGCGTGATCACCTTGTCGTCTCGAACGGCCTCCGCTGAACGCATACCGAAGCTTGGTCGGGCAGGCGCTGGCCCAGCGGGACTTCGAAGCCGTGGAGATCCTCGACCGCCTCTACGCGCGCAACCAGCGCGAGGCGCTGTGCCGTTTCTTGAGCGACGGCCGTCTACCCATTCACAACAATTGGAGCGAAAACGCCCTCCGCCGCGAAGCTCTCGGGCGGCGCAACTGGCTCTTCGTCGGCAATGACGAGGGCGGCGAGGTGAACGCCACCCTGGTGACGCTCCTGGCCAGCTGCAAGATGCACGGGCTTGAGCCTCTCGGTTACCCGCGAGATCTGCTCTGTCTACTGCCAGACTGGCCAGTTCAACGGGTGCTTGACCTCGCCCCTGCCTACTGGCGAAAAACGCTCGAGAGGCCCGAGGTTCAGCAACAACTCGACGCCAACGTCTTCCGTCAGGTCGCCCTCGGTCGGCTGGCGCCTGCTATCACGCCGTAGTCGGTCGCCCCGACGGTGATCGTCGAACGGATACCTAGAAAGGATTGAGGATGTCGTCGCGATCCACCGGCCGAGGCTTTGCTTTGCGCACGGAAGGCGTCTTCTTCGGGGCATCATCCGCACGTTTGACGAGCATGACGTGAAGCACCTGATCCGCATCGAGCCGCGCGTCGGCAGTTGCAGGCAGATGCCCCGGTGCTTCCACCCGCAGCGTCAGGGTGCCCTCGCCTCGCGGTAGGCGCACGGCAAGAGGTGTAAACCCGAGCACCTCTGAATTGTCGAGGCGGCTCACCGCCGCATTTGAAGGGTCCGAGGTCACCGAAATTCGCATTTCAGCCGGTTGGGAATTGCTCGAAGCAGCGGCCGACTGCGCATCGGGCGCCGCTTGCGTCACGGCGAAGACCAGCCCAGCAACTGCGGCCATCGCAACGAGGCTCAGCGCCAGCCATGGGACTTTGCGGCGCGAGACTTCGGGCGCGACGGCGATTGTTTCGCGCTCCATCAGGCCGTCGAGCACGCTGGCGAACTCTGCCATCGACTGGGGTCGCTTCTCGGGCGATTTCTCCAGGCAGCGGTCGACCAAGTTGCGCAACGTCTCGGGAATTGGCTCGCCTCCCACCGCGACCGCGGGAATCTTATCGGGCACCTGTTGCACGATCCGGCTGAAGAGCTCGAGGTGATTGCGTGCTCCGATGAAGGGCATCTTGCCGGTCAAAGCGCGAAACAGCACGATGCCCAACGCATACACGTCGACCCGGTGATCGACGGCGTCGTCACAGGCCTGCTCTGGTGCCATGTACATCGGAGTGCCAATTGCGAAGCCTGCGCTGCTTTGCTCATCACTGCGCAGCTTGGCGACGCCGAAGTCGAGGACTTTGACGAAGTCGCCTCCGCGGTCGCAGACGAAAATGTTGTCTGGTTTGACGTCGCGATGAACGATGCCGCCGCGGTGCGCAGCGTCGAGCGCATAGGCGATTT
>JANOHG010000855.1:0-4795 GCA_031406375.1 Archangiaceae bacterium
CGAAGAAGAAGGAAGAGCTCGAGGCGAAGAAGAAGGTGACCCTTGAGGCGCTTGCGAAGCTCGAAGAAGACAAGCAGCGCAATGACCAGGCCCGCAAGGCCGCCGAGCAGGACAAGCAGAAGGCTTCGGCCGACGAGAAGCAGCAGAAAGACGAAGAGAAAAGGCTCGCGGCGCAAAAGGCTGCGGACGAAAAGAAGCAGAAGGAAGACGAAAAGCGAGCCGCTGACGAGAAGAAGAAAGCCGACGCAGAAGAGAAAAAGGGGCTGGCTGAGGAAGAGCGGAAGTCGAAACACGCTGACGCGATGACGCCGGCTGAGAAGAAGAAGTTCGAGGCCGACGAAAAAAAGCGGATCGCTGCAGAAGAGAAGCAGCGAAAGGAAGACGAGAAGAAGCTCGACGAGCAGCAGAAGAAGGACGCGACGCGTTTGGCCGCCGAAGATGCGGCGAGGACCGCCGCCGAGCCGAGTCGCAAGCCGATTCGACCAGGACAGGCTGTGGCGATGGTTGCTGCTCCTGCTGTGACGCCGCGCCCGGTGCGAGTGTTGATTCCTGCCAAGAGCGCCGACGACGCGAAGAGCGATCCACGCTTTGCGTCAGGCTCGATGGTGGAAGACGCGAAGGTGAAGGTCGTCTCAGTCGACGAGCGTTTCGCGTACTTCGGGATTCAGTCCAACGGTTGCAGCGCTGGTCGGGCCTATGTCGTTTCCGAGCTCGTGGCGCCATTTGACGGCCTTCCGGCCGGGACTCCAGTGGTCTTGCGCGTCGAGGATCCCGCGCTCGGCCCGGCCAAACCAGGATCGTTGCTGGCCTTCAGCGGCCTGAGACGGGCAGGAAAGTCACCGGATGGCACGTTTGTTTATTGCGGCAAGGGAACTGCCTTCCCGGTGCGCAACTAGCCGACCGGGCTATAACTGCTCCCGATGTTCAACATCGGCTCGGGCGAGCTCGCACTCATCGCAGTGGTGGCGCTTCTGGTTCTCGGCCCGAAGCGCTTGCCCGAGCTTGCGCGCGGCCTCGGAAAGTTCCTGCGCGAGTTCCGGCGCCAGACCGATGAAGTTCGGGGCGTGGTCGAGCGCGAGTTTTACAAGATGGATCAAGAGATGGAACTGCCTCCTGCTGCTGCTCCTGTTCAGCTGACGGCGGCATCAGACGCGGTGCCCCAGACGCTCGCTGAAGGGGCTCCCGTCGCGTTAGATGCGCCCATGGATCACAGCGATCCGCGTCACCCGGATTACGGCAAGCCGGACCTTGCGGTCGAACCGGAAGAGCCGTTGATTTCGCATCACACCGATCCGCTTCCTGCTCCACTGGCTGAGGCAAGCGTTCCCAGTGCTGCTGAGCCCATGGCGGTAACGACTGTGCCCGTGGCCCTCGAGCCTGAAAAGAAGGCGAGTTGATGACTGCTGCCCAGGTCGCTCCATCCGACGAGTTCAAGATGAGCCTCTCTGAGCACCTGGGAGAGCTGCGAAAGCGGATGGTGCGGGTCACCATCAGCGTCCTCGTGCTCGGGGGTGGATCGCTGGTCTTCGCCAAGGAGCTCTATGGCTTCTTGATGCGCCCGGTGCTGCTCGCGCTGCCTCCCGAAGCGGCGGCGCTAATCTACACCTCGGCAATCGAAGAAATTAACGTCTACATGAAGGTCGGCCTTTACGCCGGCGTGTTCCTCACCACGCCCGTCATCCTCTGGCAGATTTGGGGCTTCGTCGCGCCAGGTCTCTACAGCGATGAGAAGAAGCTCGCCGGCCCATTCATCATCTTCGGAACGCTCGCGTTTCTGGCTGGCGCAGCGTTTTGTTACTTCGCGCTGCTGCCTCAGATGTTCACCTTTCTCCTTCGCGAAGAAGCCTCGATTGCGCTCGAAGGCAGGCTCAACGCAGGCAAGCTGCGCGCCGAAGATGCTTTTCGGTATGTGCGGTTGGGAGATCTCGAAAAGGCGGGGCAGCTCGCGCGTCAGGCAAGCGCAGAGCTCGAAGCGTCAGGAGATGGGCAGGCCAAGGCGAGTCTTGGGTTCATGGGGGCGTCGGGGATCACCCTCAATCCCAAGCGTGGGGTCGAAGCGCTCTCTCGCATCGAAGGGCTCGGAAAGCTGATCGACGTCACCCGCGATGGCCTGGGTGAGAGCGTGCAATCGGCGTTGGCGCTGGTGATGGAAAAGCGACAGGCCGCCGTCGAGGCGTACTCGAGGCGCGACTGGGATGGCGTGATGACTGCGTGCGACGAAGGCGCCGAGCTGCTCAAGCAAGCCCGAGTCGAGAACGCGGACGACTTCCAAGCGCTCTGGCAAGTCAGCCGAAACCTGAGTGTCGGAGTGGCCGCATACGAAGCGGCGAATTGGACCCGCCCGATGTTGTCGATGACCGAACAGCTGACGTTGGTGCTGGTGCTCGAGCTGGCGTTTGGTTTGATTTTCGAGCTGCCGCTGGTGATGGCGGTGCTCGGAATGGTGGGTCTGGTGAAGTCGAGCTTCCTCTTCAGGTATCAGCGACATGCCTTCGTGGTGTGTCTGATTTCTGCGGCGCTGATTACCCCGACGGGTGACGCGGTGAACCTGGCGATGATGGCCGTGCCGATGCTGCTCTGCTACGAGTTGGGCGTCGTGCTCGTATGGTTGATAGAAAAGCGGCGCGCGAGAAACGCGCCGCCGCCAGAAAGGGGATAGCAGCGCGTCGCATGCCTGACCTGGGCGTGAGACCCCGTGCTAGAGCGCAACCGCGCGCCAGCGCACCCTTTCCAGGAGTCACCATGAAGTTCCCCTCGATTCTCATCGTGGTGCTCGCGTTTTGCGGCTGTCCCGGTTCGGGTCCTCAAACCTGCAAGCTCACCGATGCCACCCCGTGCACCAGCGGCGAGGTGTGCGAACGGGTGAAAGACAATGGCAACCCCTACTGTTTTCAGCCCGTGTTGCTGCAGGGCACGGTGAAAGTGCTTGGGTCATCCACGGTCATCGCGAACGCAGAAGTGACTGCGGTCGACGTCAATGGTCTACCCACCGGATCGATCGCGAAGTCCGACACGGATGGCGCTTGGTCGCTTCGGATCGAAACCGAGCGCAGCGATGAGAAGGGAACTCCGATTTTTCGCACGGTGATGTTGCGAGCCGCGGCGCAGGATTTCCAGTCTTTTCCCTCGGGCGTTCGCACCTCGCTGCCAATCGATACCAGCGCAGCGAAGGCCGCGTCTGAAGGCAAGCCGCGGGTCCTCACCAACAGCCTGACCGCACTCAGCCTCGCGGCGCTCGACGATGCCGACAAGGGTTACAAGGCAGTCAGCGGCACCGTCGAGTTGACCGCGGGACAACCTGCGCTGGTCGTCCTCGAAGGCAGCCGCACCCACACCACCAATCCAGACGGCAGCGGAGCGTTTCGGATCTTCAATGTCGCTCCTGGCACTTACAAGGCCCAGGCTTACGGCAAAGGAAGCAACTACACCGCGGTCGACGTCACTGCGGTGGCGGGCTCGGATACCACTGGAGTGATGCTGAAGAAGAACGGTGTTGCGAGCGCGACGATGACGGGGTCGGTGAACCTGGTGGCGGCCGCGAACCCAGCGGGCACGAGCGTGGTGATGGCGGTCGAAAGCACTTTCATCGAAGTGCTCGCCCGCGGAGAACTGGTTCCCGGGCTGCGCGCGCCACAGACCTCGACGCCGAACCTCAGCGGCAGCTATTCCATCTCAGGTATTCCAGACGGCAAATACGTCGTGCTCGCGGGCTTCGAGAATGATGGCAACGTTCGCGATCCTGACCCGCTCATCTCAGGCACCCAGCTTGCGCGGGTGACGGTCGCCAACGGCACTGTCAACGCGAGCCCGTCGTTCAAGGTGACCGGCGCGATTCAGATGGTGTCGCCGGGCGCGTCCGACGCGGTGGAAGAAGTCTCGGCGGCGCCGACGTTTAGCTGGAAGCCGTACTCGAGCGCGAAGACTTATGGGTTGGTGGTGTTCAGCGCGCTGGGAGTGAAGATCTGGGAAAACCTCTCGGTGCTTGACGCGAAGAATGCCGAAGGAAACATCGCGCTGCCCTACAGCGGCCCCGCGCTCAAACCAGGCGTGGTCTACCAGTGGCGCGTCATCGCTAAGGGCAACGCTCAGAATCCGATCAGCATGACCGAGGATTTGAAGGGGCTCTTTCAGATCAAGTGACGACGCGCGACGCGCCGTCGCACGCATGGTAGTGACCCGTCGCCGATGCAGCTCAGACCGCAGCGTCGTTCGTTGGCAACGCGCGTTCGCTACGTTTCAGCGATCGCGCGTCGTTTTCGAATCACGTTCTTCTTCGCGCTGATTCTGTTTGGCCTGATGCCGTGGGTGTTCATCGTCAGCTACCCAACGCCCACCGGGCTCCCGATTGGGTGGGGCCGGGCGCTGACCCACGTCTATTTCTTGCTCTTTGGGCAGCCGTCGCTCGAGTACGTCGAGCACACGGCGATTGAAGCGCTGAACATTCTCATTCCCCCGTTCGGTTTGGTGGCTGTCGTCGACGGAATCGTGCGGTTTGCCTACCTGTTCTTCGCCAAGAAGACCTCTGACAAGGAGTGGACCGAAGTGATCGCCGAATCGATGCGGGGCCACATCATCGTCTGCGGAGCCGGTCGGGTCGGCTTTCGAATCGTCAACCAACTGACCGAGCTGGGAAAGGAAGTCGTCGTGATCGAAAAGCGCGAGTGTGCGTTCGCGACTCAGTTGCAAGATCTCAACGTGCCGGTGTTGATCGACGACGCTCGAAATCCCAAGGCGCTCGCGCGACTGAACGTCAAGCACGCGCAGGCGATAGTCTGTTGCACCGATGACGACCTGG
>JANOHG010000473.1:0-1839 GCA_031406375.1 Archangiaceae bacterium
ACCGACACCGCGCACTCAAGCCAGGTGCCGATGTCGGCGACCGGTTTCTACAAGACGCCCGACATCACCTACGACAAAGCGGCGGGTCGCGGAAAACCGTTTCACTACTTCGCCTATGGCGCGGCAGTGACCGAGGTCGAACTGTCGGGCCTGACCGGCGAACACCGGCTGCGCCGGGTGGACATCCTCCAGGATGTGGGTGCGTCGTTGGTTCCGACCATCGACATCGGCCAGGTCGAAGGCGGCTTCATTCAGGGGTGGGGCTGGCTCACCTGCGAAGAAGTTCTTTTCGACGAGAAGGGTTTCCTTAAGACCCACTCGCCCGACACGTACAAGATTCCCGCATTCGGAGATCAGCCGGCCGAGTTCCGGGTGAGCTTGCTTCAGAACGCTGCGCAGCACGACGTGATTCACGGCAGCAAAGCGGTGGGTGAGCCGCCGTTGATGCTCGCCCTGTCGGCGGTGGCTGCGCTGCGCCACGCGGTGTCGTCCTTTGGGTTCGCCGGAACTCAAGTTGAGCTCTCGATGCCCTGTACGCCTGAAGCGGTGCTGATGGCCGTCGAGGCTGCACGAAAGTGCGCGCAGTGAAGGTCTGCGCGGCCATCGTTGGGTGTGTCTTGCTGGCCGGCTGCACCGCGGCGGCTCCCCGATTTGCGCCCATCACCGGCGACACGGCGACCGTCTTCATCCACGGATACCGCGGCGGCTTCCTGGCCACCGACGATGCACAGCGGGCGCGCGCGTACCTCAACCTCGGTGACGTGCTCACGTCGGGCAGCGTCAACCTCGCGCTGCCTTATGAAGGCCAGCGGTTCTCGCCGAGCTACTCTGCGCTCACGCCCGACGGGCCGCTGACCAAGCTGACGCTCATTCCGGCCATTATCTCGATCGACGTCTACCTCAGCTGGATGGAGTTCGGCCGTGAGCAGCTGCCGGGCTTCATCCCCTTTTCCTACGACTGGCGGCAGGACATCGTCGCCTCTGGAGGTAAGTTTTGCGACTTCCTCAACACGCTGTCCGCGCCGCACATTCAGATTGTCGCGCACAGCATGGGAGGCCTCGTCACCTGGAGCTGCCTGACCCAGAACGAAGCCGTCGCCCGACGGGTGAAAAAAATCGTCTTCACCGGTGTTCCCTTCAAGGGCGGGCCGGGGATCTTCGATGACTTGATGCTCGGCAGTTCGACCTTCGCCAACCGTTCGCTGCTCTCGCGCGACGTGTTGTTTACCTTCGCGTCTTCGCACCAGTTGCTTTCGGCCAAGAGTGACTTCTTCGTTGATTCGACGGGCGCGCAGGTGCCGATCGACGCGTTCTCGGCGACGGAGTGGATCACGCGACGCTGGGGAGTGTTCGCCGGCGAAACGACGCCGGCAGATCGCGCGCAGCTGCAAAGACAGCTCGACCACCATGCGGCGCTTCACTTGAGGCTTTCGCAACCGATGCTCTCGACCCCCGAAGTGATGGTGGTGATTGGCTCGGGCCGAGCGACTGTCAGCGGCGTACGCGTGAGTTCAAGCGGATTCGATTTCGACGACCCACCCCACGCTGATGGTGATGGCAGCGTGTTGGTGCGCAGCGCATCCCCGCCCATTCCGTTTACCCGCGTCGACACCGCGATGGAGCACGTCGCGCTGCTGAATGACGGTGCGGTTCGGTCAGCGATTTCGGTGTTTCTCAACGCGCAAGCGCCGAACTGACGTGCGGCGACGACCGAGCGGGCACGTGCTCAAGACTGACGTAGCCCGGAGGAGTTGACGTTTGAGGAGATCGGCCCGTTCGTCTGCGCCGGTGGCTGGACGGCGACCAGCTGCTGCTCCAGGCCTATCTCGCGCCCCTGCC
>JANOHG010000474.1:0-8486 GCA_031406375.1 Archangiaceae bacterium
GTGGTGTTCATCGAGTACTCGCGGGTCACCAGCCAGACTTCTCAGGTGTCGCTGGCGAACGCGATGTTCGCGCTGGGCCTCTTTTGTTTCATGGTGCTGATGGCGCTGATGACGCTGCGTCGGACGGTGATCATCGTTTCAGGATTGATTGGAGTGCCGTTGCAGTTTTGGCTGCTGCTCACCGCCGGGGCGCCTGATCCTTCATGGTTCATCGGTTCGGCGGCTCTGCTGCTGATGACGACCACTTCCGCAGCCTACCTCACCGTTCGGATCTACAATTTGGTGGGTCGCGTGGCAGCTCTCGCGCGCCACTTCTCACCCGCGGTGGCCGCGGTGATCGAGCGCGATGGAGTCGCCGCGACCGAGGGTAAGACCGAGCAGGTGACGGTGCTCTTCTCTGACATTCGAGGCTTCACCGCGATGAGCGAGAAGCTCGACAGCCGCGAGGTTGTCACCCAGCTCAACGAGTACCTCGGGCGAATGGTGGAAGTCGTCGAGAAGCACCACGGCAACGTCGACAAATTCATGGGCGATGGGATTCTCGCTTACTTCGGCGCGCCCCAGCAGTTGCCGCATCACGCCGCAGCTGCCGTGGCTTGTGCGCTCGAGATGCTGACTGCGCTTGAAAGGCTCAACCTGCGTCGCGCGACGGTCGGCCTGGCACCGCTGAAGATAGGCATCGGGCTTCACACCGGCCCCGCGGTGCTGGGCGAGATTGGGCCGATCGAACGACGCGAATTTACCGTCATTGGTGACACGGTGAACGTCGCCTCTCGAATCGAAGGCCTCACCAAACAACACGACAGCGCAATTCTCGTCAGCGACACCACCCGCGACGCGGCCAGCGGGTTCGAGTTTCGCGAGCTTGGTGCGGTTGCGGTGAAGGGAAAGGCGCAGCCGGTGCCGATCTTCGCGCCGCTGAAAAGCGATTCAGAGGTGGCAGGGGTCGAGATCCGAAGGTGATGCCGGACATCGAACGCACAGCTTGCCTTGATGCACACCCATCGTGAAAGCAGGGCGACGTGAGGCAAGATAGGACAGAGCCCGAGGCGATGCCGGACGACGGGCGTCGCGCGTGATTCGTCTCGGTCTCCTCTGGGTGTTCGTTTCAACCGCCGCCGCGGCGCACACCGGCATCCCTCAGTCGCTGTCGGTGACCCTGCGGCCAGGCTCAGACAATGATGTGCTCGTCAGCACCACCTTCGGGCCGGTGATCACCCACGACAGCGGCGGATCCTGGAGGGTGATTTGCGAAGAGGCGATAGGCTACGGAACCGGGCAGCGACCGGCGTGGTGGATTTCGCCGTCAGGCGCGATGTTTGCGGGCAGCTTCAAGGGCCTGTTCGTCGCGCGAGGCGATGGCTGCACGTGGCAATCGATTTCCGATTTCGAGAGCACGGGGTGCTCGGACATTCAAGCGAACGGCAACGCGTTGCTTGCGACCTCGGGAAAGTACGGCGTAGAAAACCGGATTCTGCGCAGTACCGACCAGGGTCTGACCTGGACGGCGAGCGCTGAAAAATCGTCGAAGCTCTTTTACAGCTCGCTGCGCATCGCGCCTTCCAATGCGCTGCGCGTGTACGTCGCAGCGTGGTGGTTCGAGCCCAGCACTTCGATTCTGCTACGCAGCGACGACAATGGTCAGACTTTCACGCGCCGAGATCTCAGCGCCGCGTTGCCCGCCGCGGGCGCGTTCTACGTTCTCGCAGTTCACCCGCTGAAGCCCGAGGTGGTGTTCGCGTCGGTGATTCGAGATACCGAGCCGCGCACTGCGTGGCTGCTGAAGTCGACCGACTCGGGAGACACGTTCGTACCGGTGGTCACCACCCCCGAAATCTTCGGCTCAGTTGCGTTCGGCGCGGATCCTTCGGTCGTCTATGGCGCAGCTGGCAATGCGCTCTACATGTCGAGCGACGAAGGGCGCAGCTTCACCCAACTGCTCGCTCCCCGAAGGAACGCGTGCGTCGCTGCGGTCGGAAACCGGGTCTTCAGCTGTGGGCTTCAAGAGCTCGATGGGTGGGCCGTTGGGGAAGGGCAAAGTGGCGACTTCGGCCCACTGCTCAAGTGGAGCGCGATCTCAGGGCCCATCAGCTGCCCAACGGGGAGTGCGGTTCAAATGCTGTGTGAGCCGCTGTGGCCGGTGGTGAAGGCCTCGTTCCCTGCTGAGGCAGACGCAGGAGCTGCACAGAGCGATGGTGGACCAACGCGGCCGGTGGGCGGGAAAGGCTGCGGGTGCGGTACCGCCAATGGGCTGGGCTGGTTGGCGAGCCTCGTGATGCTGCGCCGCAGGGCTCTGGGTGCGCCCAAGCCGCACTTGGACGCAGGATCATAGAGTCGCGGCCAACACTCTGGGCTAGATTGCCCGCGAATCGATGCCTTACGTCGCTGACGAATTCACCGGGCGAACCTTCGGAAAGTACGAGGTCCTTTGCCGCATGACCGTCGGAGGAATGGCCGAGATTTTTCTCGCCTTCTCGCGAACGGGGCCGTTTGCCTACAAGCCATTGGTGTTGAAACGCATTCTCACCGAACGCCGAGAAGACGATTCGTCGATGCAGATGTTGATTGATGAAGCGCGTATCACCGCGACCCTGAACCACGAAAACGTCGCGCGCGTCCTCGACCTCGAGATCGCTGGTGATGAAGTGTTGTTGGTGATCGAGTTCATCAGTGGCGCCACGCTGGATGAGCTGATTCAGGTGGTGCTGGAGAAGAAAGAGGTGGTTCCGCTGGGGTTCGTCCTCACCGCGATTCGCGATTGCGCGCAGGGCCTTCACCACGCGCATAGCCACAAAGACGCGGCCGGCAAGCCACTGCCAATCATTCACCGCGACGTCACTCCGAAGAATCTGATGGTCGACTTCGACGGCATCGGCAAAGTGCTCGACTTCGGAATCGCGCGCGCGATGGGAGCCGCCCGCCGAACGGTCGCAGGCATGGTGCGCGGCACTTCGGCTTACATGAGCCCTGAGCAGGCGATCGACTCGAAGCTGGACATCCGCACGGACATCTTTTCGCTCGGCACCATCTTCCACGAGCTGCTCACCGGACAGCGGCTGTTTTATCGTGGCAACGCGGGGAAAGAGATGGCGGCGGTGTACGAGGCCGAAGTTCCGGCGCCCTCTGCGGTCAACCGCCGGGTTCCCAAGGCGCTCGATGCCGTGGTGCTCAAAGCGCTCGAACGACCGTTAAACAAGCGGTATCAATCGGCGCTCGAGCTGGTGCGCGACCTCTCGTTGGCCGCCAGCTCGACTGCCTGGCCCGCCGAACGGTGTGCCGATCTGGTTCGCAATCGGTTTGCGCGTCGAAGTGATGACGTGGTGACGCTGGTTGCGCTGATGCGGGAACACGAGGCTGAGGTCGGCTCGGCGACTCTTCCCAGTCGACCCGCGTTCAATGTCGATCGCCCGACGCAGCAGGTCAACTCACCCAGCTTTCGGGCGTCCGCGCGACCTCAAACGGGCACTTTGCAGAAGTCGCAGCGAGAAGGCGATGAGGCGAACACCGACGAAAATCGGCGCGCCGACGACCAGGCGATTCCCACCAAGTTCTTCACCCCGAACTTTTCTACGCCCAACCCCGACGACGACTTCATCTCGCGGGCGTCGCCCCCTCCGATGGTGACCGAGAGGGCTTCGCTTCGCTCGATGGGGGTCGTGCCGCAGATGCACATCACCTACGAAGAACCCAACGCCACCTCCGCCGACGTCGACTCGACCTACGTCAACGTCGACTCGACGCTGGTGCGCGAGCCACCCACCTCGCCGCAGGTCAGGCCGACGACGCGCACCGAGTCGGGCGCCGCGCCACGGCGCCGTCCCTCGAAAGGCACTTCTGGGCTTGGCGTCGTGATGGCGGCGCTCGGTGCGCTCGCAGTGGGCGCGATCGGCGGAGTCGTGATCCACAAGTCGATGGGTGGCGGAGCAAGCGCAGGCAACACCTTGCAAGCGGTGGGTCGGCTTTCGCTGAACACCGATCGCGCCGCAGAAGTTCAGCTGAGTCCGAACATGATCGCGCGCACTCCCGTCGTCGACGTTTGGCTGTATGCGGGAAAGCACCGCTTCAAGGTGCGCGAGCCCAACGGCCAATGGCTCGCGCTTGACGTGGATGTGAAGCCCGATGGGGTCACGAAGCTCAACGTGAAGCTGGATTCGTTGAAGCCTGATCCGTGATCGGCACGTTCGTTTGGGTGGACCGTCGCGATTTCTGGGGCTAATTGGCGCCGATGCTCTCACTTGCTCTGCTTGTTCTCGCCGCTGCACCTGCTGCCGCGCCGGCACCGGCTCCAAAGCCACAGGAAGACGCGAAGGCTTTCACGATGCGTCTGAACGACGATCTGAAGAAGCTGTGGATTCGTTCCTCGACGGCCGAGTGGATCAAGGCCACCTACATCACCGATGACACCGAACGGAACGCCGCATCAGCCAACGAAGACGCGATGGCATTCCTGAGTCGCGCAATTAAAGAGTCGATCAGGTTCAAAGGCCAGAAGCTGGATCCTGACACCGAGCGGATGCTCTACCTGTTGCGCGTATCACAAGCGTTGCCTGCTCCTTCTGACGCGGCGAAGCGCTCTGAGCTGGCCCAGACTGCCGCCAAGCTCGAAGGGATGTTCGGCAAGGGCAAATGGTGCGGCGCGGGTTACGCAGCGGGCACCGACGAGCAGGAAGACAAGAAGCGCTGCAAGGATCTGATCACCTTGTCGGCCGTGCTCGCGAAAGGTGGAAGTTACGAGGAGCAGCTCGAGGCGTGGGAAGGTTGGCATTCGATTTCGAAAGAAATGCGTTCGCCTTTTGAGCGGCTGGTGACGTTGTCGAACGAAGGGGCGAAGGAAATCGGGTTCACAGAGCTGGGTGAGGCATGGCGCAGCAGCTACGACATGTCGCCGGCCGACTTCGAGAAAGAGACTGACCGTCTGTGGAATCAGGTCAAGCCGCTGTATGACGATTTGCACTGCTACGTTCGCAATCAGCTGTCGGCCAAGTACCCGCGAAAAGTCGACCCCAAGGGTCCGATTCCAGCGCATCTGCTCGGCAACATGTGGGCGCAGGAATGGGGCAACGTCTACCCGCTGGTTGAGCCGTACAAGGGCCAGACCAGCCTCGACGTCACCGCCAACCTGAAGAAGACCAAATACGACGAGATAAAGTTGGTGAAGCTCGGAGAGAGCTTCTTCACCTCACTGGGGATGGATCCCCTGCCGGACACGTTCTGGACGCGCAGTCAGTTCAAGAAGCCGCAGGGTCGTGACGTCGTCTGCCACGCCAGCGCTTGGGACGTGACGTACAGCAACGATCAGCGCATCAAGATGTGCATCAAGGTCGATCAAGAGGATCTCATCACCGTCCACCACGAGCTTGGCCACAACTACTACTTCATGAATTACTACACCCTGCCGGTGCTGTTTCAGCAGGGCGCCAACGACGGCTTCCACGAAGCGATTGGTGACGCGCTTACCTTGTCGATCACGCCCGAGTACCTCAAGAAGCTCGGGCTGCTGAAAGAAGTGCCGAACAACGACAAAGGTCTGGTCAATCTGCAGATGAAGCACGCGCTTGAGAAGATCGCGTTCTTGCCCTTCGGTCGGATGATCGACCAGTGGCGGTGGGATGTCTTCAGCGGCAAGGTCAAGCCGACCGAGTACAACGCGCACTGGTGGCAGCTGCGAAAGAAGTACCAGGGCGTCGCGCCAGTGGCGGCCCGAGGCGAAGAGTTCTTCGATCCAGGAGCGAAGTACCACATCCCCGCGAACGTCCCGTACATGCGCTACTTCCTCGCGAGCATTCTGCAGTTTCAGTTTCACCGCGCGCTGTGCAAAACCGCGGGGCATACGGGGCCGCTGCACACCTGCAGCATTTATGGGAACAAACCGGCGGGTGAGAAGCTGCGCGCGATGCTTGCGATGGGTGCCAGCAAGCCGTGGCCCGACGCGCTGTTCGCGATCAGCACCGAGCGCCAAATGGATGCGACGGCGATCCTCGATTACTTCCAACCACTGCAGACCTGGCTCAAAGAGAAGAACAAGGGCCAGGCTTGCGGCTGGTAGAGAATCGCGCTTGATCTTTCTTGCTCTGTTGATGACTGCTGTTCCATTCAAAATGGACACCAAACCGCTCAAGGCCGACTTGGTGAAATTGCACGGTGAAGGTCAGCGGGTCCGAATCGACCGCGGCGTCGACCAGGTTGCGGCCCTGTGGAAGAAGGAAGACGGCGATCTGTCGGCCTTCGCGAAAGAGCAATTCATCGCCGACCCTGCGGTGCTCGACGCAACCTTCAATCGCTTTCAAGCCAACTTCGAGCAGGTTGACGGACACATGCTCGAGATTGGGCGCGAACTGCGCCGGGCGACCGAGCTCGATTTGGGGCCGATGCTGAAGGCAGACCCGCTGTTCGCTGGCTATGACGCTTCCGCGCGGGTCACCGAAGATCTGTTTTCCACCAAAGTTGGTTTCGCGGCGCTGCTCAACTTTCCGCTCACGACCCTTCAGCAGCGCCTAGATGATGGCAAGGGTTGGTCGCGTCGAGAATGGGCGCAGGCGCGGTTGGCGGGGCGTTTCGCGCGTCGCGTGCCGGGTGAAATTCAGCAGGAGATCAGCCAAGCGCAGTCGACCGCAGATCTCTACATCGCCGAATACAACATCTGGATGTACCATCTGCTCAATGAGAAGGGCGAGCGGCTGTTTCCCAAAGGCAAACGTCTGATCAGCCATTGGAACCTGCGCGACGAGCTGAAGGCGAACTATGCGGATCCAAAGGGGCTCGACAAACAACGAATAATTGTCAAGGTGATGGAACGAATCGTTACCCAGACGATTCCTGCGGTGGTGATCGACAACCCAAACGTCGACTGGAACCCCTTCACCAACGCGCTCACTGCGACGCCTGTGGCCGAACTGGAAGAGAACGCGCCGAAGAAGAGCGCCGCGCTCGACCCCAAACCCGAGCCCGATGCCCGGTACGTGCGACTGTGGGCGAACTTCTCAGCATCGAAGAAGGCCGACCCATTCTCGCCCGCCACGCCGACCGCGATTGATCGCGCGTTCGCTTTGGGGGCCGAGATGCCGGAAGCGCGGATCAAGGCGCTGCTGGAAGAGGTGCTCAAGTCGCCGCTGGTTCCGAAGATCGCGGCCGAGATAGAGCAGAACCTGGGCCGCAAGCTCGAACCGGCAGATCTGTGGTTCAACGGTTTCGTTCCACGCGGGAAGATCGCCGAAGAGAAGCTGGACGAGGTGACACGCAAGAAGTACCCGACCGCAGACGCGTTCGCCAAAGACATTCCCCGGATTCTGAAGGAGCTCGGCTTTCCTCCCGAGCGAGCGCAGTACCTTGCCGATCGCATCCGCGTCGACCCGTCACGCGGCGCAGGCCACGCGATGCAGGCTGCGCGCCGCGGCGACTACCCCCGCCTGCGCACCCGCGTCGAAAAAGATGGGATGAATTACAAGGGCTACAACATCGCGATCCACGAGCTCGGCCACAACGTCGAGCAGGTGTTCAGCCTCTATGACGTCGATCACACCCTACTCGCCGGAGTGCCGAACACTGCGTTTACCGAGGCGCTCGCGTTCGTATTTCAGGCCAAGGATCTCGAGCTGCTCGGCCTTTCGAAGCCCGACGCGCAGACCGAACGGCTGCGGGTGCTCAACGACTTCTGGATGACCTGGGAAATTGCCAGCGTCGCGCTGGTCGACATCGCCGTCTGGCATTGGATGTATGACCACCCCAAGGCGACTCCCAAAGAGCTGCGCGAAGCGACGGTGAAGATTGCTCAGGGAATCTGGAATCAGTACTGCGCGCCGGTGCTCGGCGGAAAAGACACGCCGCTGCTGGGGATCTACTCGCACATGATCAGCTACCCGATGTACCTGTTCAACTACCCACTGGGTCACCTGATCGCATTCCAGATCGAAGAGCAGGTTCGCAAAGCGGGCAAGCTGGGCCCCGAGTTCGAACGGATGGCCAAGTTCGGCGCGGTGACTCCTGACCTGTGGATGATACACGCCAGCAAAGAGCCGGTGAGCGCTGGCCCGTTGCTGCGCGCGACTGAAGTGGCGCTCAACGCCCGAAAGTGATCCGCGTACTTGGCCAGATCGCGAACGTTCATGGCTCACCGCGCAGATGCCTGTGGCTGATTGCGGTGTTGGGGTGCTCTTCTGCGTTTGCGTCTGATCTGAAAGCGATCGTCAAGGAACACCGCCTGACGAACGGGATGCTTTGGTTGGTTGTCGAGCGCCGTTCGGCTCCCGTGTTCACCGGCTTCATCCGGGTGCGGGTTGGCGGCGCCGACGAAGAGCCTGGATCCACCGGCTTGGCCCATCTGTTCGAGCACATGGCGTTCAAGGGAACTCCGATGCTTGGGACCACCGACTTCGCGGCTGAGAAGAAGCTGTTGGCCGAGATCGCGAAGGTCGGCGATGCGATCGCCACGCTTCAACGCGCAGGCACGGGCGCGAGCGCCGATGCAGTAGGGCTCAAGGCGAAGCTCG
>JANOHG010000538.1:0-1397 GCA_031406375.1 Archangiaceae bacterium
CAGATACTTCATTGAAGCGCTTGAGCAGGTCGGTGATCGGCTTGACCCCAAGCTCGACGTTGCCCTTCACGTCCAGCGTCTCGTCCAGCTGCGGCTCTTGCTGTAGGAATCCGACCCGCACCTTCGGGTCTGGTCGCGCAGTGCCCATGAACTCGTTGTCGAGCCCCGCCATGATTCGCAGCAGGGTCGACTTTCCGGCGCCGTTCGGCCCGATGACGCCAATTTTCGCACCCGGGAAGAAGGACAACCAGATTCCCTTGAGGATCTCTTTCCCGCCCTTCACCTTGCGAAGGTCCTGCATGGTGAAGATGAAGTTGTCGGCCATGTCGCGGCAGATACGCCGCTCGACCCGAGCTGGCAACCTCTACGACCGCCAGCACTACCGGGTTCGATGCCTGATTGCCTGTTCTCTGTCCTCGGCAGCCAATCCGTGACGAATCACGGAGCGATGAACTTCAGCATCCCGAAGTTGTCTGCGTAAATGAGGCCGGCGGTGCCTCGAATGACCACCAGCTGTGGCTGGCCGAGAAAAGTGCCCAGCGACAATGGAGCTCCAACGTCGGTGATGGCTCCTGAGCAGTTGTTGGCGGCGAGCACGCGCTTCTTAATCTGATAGGCGCCGCCAGAAAGGACGTTGTAACCATAGAACGTGCCATCGAGCGCGGGGTCAGCCACCACCTGATCAAAGTTGTCGGTCTCGTTGATGTCCGCAGCGCATGGGTTCGCGGTTCCTCCGCAGCCCGGCTGGTGGCGAAAGACGGTCGTCATCTCAGTTGCGCCGGTCAGGTAGCCGTGAATCGAGCACGAACTTGAGCTGGCCGAGTTGGGGCGCCCAGCGCCACCCCCGCCCAACGGCTTCAAGGGCGTGGTCGCACACCCGGCCGCACAGCTGAAGCTCTTTGACTGCGTGCCGCCGTTGACGTGGTTCACCACTTCCCAGCGCGTGTCAGTGACCGAGACATCCTCGATGGCAGGCATTCCAAGCGCTAGGGCCGGCCGCCCCGCGCGTTGGTACAAACCCCCGCTGATGAACCCGAACTCACCCAATCCGGTGCCTTCTCCTGGGAACGCCACCGTGGGGATGAACGCCTGCCCATTCACGATGGGGGTCGGCTCGCCGCCATTGATGTTGTAGCGACCTTCATCGGTGCCTCCGTCGGTGAATGAAAAGCCGGCCAGGTGGCGCGCGCTGAGGTCTGATTGAACCGTGCGTGCAGCGACCAGGTTTCGCATCTGCACCGCCTGAAAGTAATACTCGTTGATGGTGCCCGCTCCTGTCTTCGGGTCGAACTGAATCCACTCGGTGTTGTGGGTGGGCCCCTTGGCGAGAACATGAAGGACACCATCGGCGTCTGCGGTTGCTGCGAAGACCTGCTGGTACCCGGTTCCCAAGACTG
>JANOHG010000546.1:0-4471 GCA_031406375.1 Archangiaceae bacterium
GTTCGGTCACGAGAAAGGAGCGTTCACCGGGGCCGTCAACTCGCGCCCAGGAGCATTCGAGCGGGCGAACGGTGGCACCATCTTCCTCGACGAGCTTGGCGAGCTGCGGCTCGACCTGCAGCCGAAGCTGCTGCGCGTGCTCGAGAACCGCGAAGTGCGGCGCGTCGGGGGAAACGAAGTTCTCGAGATTGACGTTCGGCTGATTGCGGCGACGAATCGAGATCTCGTCAAAGAGATTCAAGCCGGTAACTTTCGGGAAGACCTTTACTTTCGCCTTTCGGTCATCGGCATTCAGCTTCCGCCGTTGCGGCAGCGTCGCGATGACATCCCGCACATCTTGCGCAAAGAGCTGGCCGACTCTGAAATCGTCACCAAGCACGGCCGGAAACACTTTACGCCTGCTGCACTTGCCATCTTGATGGCCTACCCGTGGCCCGGGAACATTCGAGAGTTGATGAATGTGCTGAGCCACGTGCTGACCTTCACCGATGGAGACGAAATCGATGTCGCTCACCTGCCCGCGCGTGTGCAAGGTCAGCAAAAGGAACAGCCCCTTCCGTTCAACGAGCACCTGAGCTTCAAGGACGCCAAGGAACAGCTGCTCGAAAGTTTCGAGCGCGAGTACATCACTCAAATCCTTCGCCGCTGCGACGGGAACATCAGCCGAGCGGCCCGAGAGAGCGGCCTGCATCGCAAGAGCATTGAGCGGCTGGTGAAGAAGTACACCCTCGATACCCGGTCGATGAAGGTCAAGTAAGTTGATGTAGGTATCCCAGCAGAACGCACGTCCAGAGATCGGATGTGTCGGGTCGCACAGCCAGCGCATCATGTGCCCGCTTATGCGACCTCTACCCTGCGCGCCCACCCGAGAACGAGGGCAAGCTGCCATAGAAGCGGCGCTGACGATGCCGTTGATGCTCTTCATCCTTCTGGGGACGTTGCAGCTGTTCTTGATGCTGCACGCACGGATTCTCACCCAACTGGCTGCGTTTCAGGTGACCCGAACCGCCAGCTTGAACCACGGCAACTGCCCGCGAATGCTGCATGCGGGAATCTTGCAGGTGCTTCCAGCGATTGAGCCTTTCGTGCGTCCGTCTGGCAACCTCGCATTGAACGTCGCTGGCACCTTTCGCAAGTACCGGAACAACCGTTACCCCGGTCAGAACGTGAACATCGGCAGCGGCACAACCAGTGCGCTGACGGGCGAAGTGATGTGGATTATCCGTGACATCGGAGGGCGTGAGGAGGGGCAGCCGAGTCCTCGTGCCAACGAACACGAACTTTTCGATCAGAGCCAGGCTCCGATGCGAATGGAAACCCAGGTCGTCTTCTGGTTCCCGATGCGGATACCTTTTGCGAACTGGGTCATCGCTCGAATCATGCTCGCGCACTACGGGATTCAGGCCTACGCAAACCAGAATCCGCTGGTGATTAGTCAGCGCGCCAATTGGCGCCGTACGTCGCGACGGCCCCCTTGGTTCTTGCAGGCACTCAAAAGGCGACTTGGAGAACGGCTTCTCAATGGCGAGTACGTCTTTCCAATCGTGGCCACCTATACGATGCGAATGATGACCCCCCTAAAAGCAACCAACATGCTCGAGAAGAACTGCCGCTACACCCCCAATTACCTATGAAGACACTCAACCCTGTTAGATCGATTCCGCGCGGCCAGGCGCTGGTACTTTCAGCGCTTGGAATGGTGTTGTTGGTGTTGATGGTGTGCATGACGCTTTCGTTCGGAACCAAAGCGAAACACAAGATGGAAGTGCAAATCGTTGCCGACCAAGCAGCGTATTCAACGTCAGTTGCCACCGCGCGGACGTTCAATGTGTTGTCGATGGTGAACCGCGTGATGGTTGCGCATATGACGGCGATGCTCGGAATCCAGAGCGCAATCACGTTTGCGAGCTCGTGGTACCTGATGGTGCAGACGTTTCTGAGATTCTACACAGTCGAGATAGCATCGCAGATGAGTTGTTGCAGTCTGTCGTGCCAGGGCGGATGCGCTCGCGGGGAATGGGTGCTGTTGGAACGATGGGTTCCTACGCATAATGAATTGGTCCGCTTGTTAGCCAACTTTCCACTGGCAGACTTCAATGCTTCAGAGCAACTAAGAAAAACAAGCGCGGCCACCGCGTCTCTGTACGTGGGGCAGCGCGAGTCTATTGGTATGAAATTGCATTCCGCGCTCGACGGCCAAGCAATGGCACGCCGGGTAATGATGCGGGCGGTTGGATCAGATCCCAGTTCTGATTGGCAGGTCCCAACCCGAGGCGACAAGGTCACTCTGCGAGAGGTTGGATTTGAAGGAAGCTTTGGCAGTCGCGGTTTTACGGGCGAGCGAGGAGCAATCAGCCAAGACAACCTCGCCCCCAACTTTAAGGATCATGCAGCTGCTGCAGCAATGGCCAGCCGAGGCCACCCCTTCACCGCGGGGCGTAGTAGCAGCTCGACCTTAAATGGCGTGAACGGAATGTTGAGACGTGCGCTTCAACGCATCAACGCTGAGAACGATTGGCTGGCTGGTTCTTTTGGCTATGTGCATGTTGGACACGGGTATTTTTCCACGCACTACCACGGCGACAGCGTGGCAACGGGCATTTCGGCACGTTACGCAATGTCCGATGACCATGGCGTTGGAACAATGCGCGTGAGGTATCCTAGTTCGTGGTCGACGCTCTTCTGGAACCGCAGCGCAAAGCCGATTCGTTGGGACTTCCGCTCTACCAACACGGTCATGAGTGCACATCAATATGGATTCCATTCTGGCACGGCAACGGCAGGGGTTGTGGGCGATGGGAATCACGCACGCTGCGGGGCGAACTGCCCAAGCGCCTGGAGCAATTTTGCGGACTACAATCCTCGCTTGGTTTGGGATCGAAATGACAATTTTGCGCAGCCCAAGGCGCCGACGACAGTCTACAAAGATGCGTCGCGCTCGGCCCCTGATCCTTTCAACCTTGCCTTCAAATTCCGCTTCACACCCACAGGCAAGACATTCGACATGAAACACGGCCGCGGGCCTAACGGTGGTGCACTTCTGGTTCGCAATGGCGCCGGAACAGCAGACATTTCCAGGCAAATGGGCTACTCGACGGGCATCACCTATTATCACCGCGCAAACAATTGGGCTGAGCCCCCGAATCTTTTCAATCCGTTTTGGAGAGCAGGACTCACGCGCGCGGACACTGACCGCGCTTCCCCCAGTGGTGGCCGTGACATCGAAAACACAATGTCGGCTTCTGGCGCCCCTTGGGCCAGCGCGGCGTACTGCGCATTGTACCGGTATGCCAGGTACCAAGGAATCCTTCCATGCCCCTAAAGGCACGGGCGCTGCGCGGCCAGGCCATTGTTGAGACTGCTTTGGGCATTCTTGTCTTCATCTCAGTGTTGATGTTTGGAATTCACTTCGCTGAAGTGACGTTCACCCAAATGAAGGTCACCGAAGCAGCACAGGCGGCCATCTGGGATTCGACGGCTGGGCAGATGCATATTCTTCCCCTGAATTTCGCGGGCGCCAGGACCAACGTTCGAAACGCGATGAACAGCGCAAACAGGCGCTATGCTGACTTCGATGGACGCAGTGATGTTGACCGGGCCCGGCCTCCGCAGGGGCTCTTCTCGAGCGCGCGCCAAGAGGGCCAGCCCGGAGCGATGAGAGTTTTGTGCGAGCTTGGCGTGAGGTTCTATCAATCGGGCGCAGACGCGTCTCCGCTGGGTCTCAAGGAGCTGCAGGATCTCGTCTACCGCGACAACGGTGGCATGAGCTGCAACGCCTCAGCGGTCATCGACCCCTTTGGCATCATGCGAATTGGGGCATTTCTCGAGGATGCCAACGGGTTCTTCTCTCGAGCAAAGCATCGGGCATCGGTGACTCAAACCGATGGGTACTTTACCTGCGCAATCGGGCGACCCGATGGATTGAACGGGCGCTGTACGCGTGGCGATTTCACGATGCTGATCGACGACTGGGGGCTGGCGAGCGGCGGGAACGAAGGAGGCACCTGCCGGGTGGTGGTCAATGGACTGCCGTGCTTTGGGAACCCGAACTATTGGACCTCAACGGAGCAGATGTATACAAGCAATAGCCGCCGATTTGATACTCAGGATCAATCTGACTTCGAGTTATTGAGTCTCGTCTCGGAACCGCTGTTCTGGGGCAGGACCTCTTATGGGCCAGGCACTCCAACGAGTTTCTATATGAGCTTTGCGGGGCAGGGCAGCAAGTTTAGAGGAAGCCTCGCTGGCATAGCGAGCGACACCACGACCTATGAGTTTCCGACGACTCCGTATGAACCCCACACTCGAACCTACACAAGGGCTCACACGGACTCGAAAGGCGGGTATTTGGGCATCGACTGGGGAGCCCCTACCTTCAGCATCGATTGCCCTGGGTGCTTGCCATGATTTATTTTTTGTCGGTTGTTCTGTTGGCAGCTCCGCCGGCACCGGTTCCCAAAGGAGCTCGACC
>JANOHG010000572.1:0-1546 GCA_031406375.1 Archangiaceae bacterium
GGAAATCTGCTCGCAGATTCCCCCGCCTTGCTGCGGCGGGCAGTGCTGCGATTGGCCAAGCGGCAGCTGCGCGCGAACCTCACCGTCAACACCGCTGAGACTGAAACCCGTCGCAGGGCAGCGTTCGACGCGGTCAAGCCAGCGACGATTACCTTCAAGAAGGGCCAGAAGGTGATCGGCGATGGCGAGCTGATCAGCGAGACGCACCTGGTCGTCATTCACAGCATGCGCGCCCAGAGCGATGAGCTCGACATGGTGCAGCTGCAGCTGGGCGGCGCGGGTGTGGTGATGGTGGTGATTCTCTCGGCGTGGTTCTTTCACACCTCGGCATTTCGCCGGTTCCGGCCCACGCGCAAAGACGCGTTGTTCATGGGCCTGTTGTTGTTGGGGATGCTGGGCCTGCTGCACCTCTGGGTGACGATTTCCGACGCGGTTCATGATCGGTATGCGCTCTTGCCAATCGAGGCGCTCTACTTCTGCTTCCCTGTCGCTGCGGGCGCGATGTTGGTGCGCTTCGTCTTGTCCCAAGAGCTGTCGATCTTCTTCGCGATCGTCTTCTCGTGTCTCACCGGGGTGATGCTGGGCAATTCGTTGGCGTTCACCATCTTTGCGCTGGTCACGTCGCTGGTCGCGTCAGACAGGATCTCGCGCGCGAAAGACCGCAGCGGAATCTTTCGCGCCGGGTTGTGGACGGGTGGGGCGGCCGCCTTCGCGGTGCTCTTCCTCGGACAAGCTGAAGGAAAGGGAATTGGCGAGACGTTGATCGCCTCGTGCTTCGCGTTCGCCGGCGCTTCGTTTGCGGTGCCGATGTTGGTGATGGCGCTGACGCCGCTGACCGAAGCCGGCTTTGGTTACGCCAGTGACATCAAGCTGCTCGAGCTGGCGAATCTGAATCACCCGGCACTGAAGGAACTGGTGCTGCAGGCCCCAGGCACGTACCACCACAGCATCATCATGGGCAGTCTGGTCGAAGCAGCGGCCGAAGCGATTGGTGCCAACGCGCTGCTGGCGCGCAGCTGCGCCTACTACCACGACATTGGAAAGGGCCGGAACCCTGCGTATTTCGGAGAGAACCAGAAAGGCGAGAACCGGCACGATCAGCTGGCTCCGGCGATGAGCGCGGTGATTATCAAGCGGCACGTCACCGACGGACTCGAGATGGCGCGCCTGCACAAGCTGCCTCAGCGGGTCGCCGACGCGATTCCTCAGCACCACGGCACCCGGTTGGTGGGCTACTTCTTTCACAAAGCGCAGAAGGAGCTCGAGGGGAAAGAAGGTGCTGCGCCGATCGACGAGTCGATCTACCGCTATCCCGGGCCCAAGCCCCAGTTTCGCGAAGCGGCGCTTTGTATGATCGCCGACGCGGTGGAAGCGGCGAGCCGATCAATGCCCGAGCCGACCACTGCCAAGCTTCAGGTGTTGGTGCAAAAACTGATCAACATGATCTTCAGTGAAGGCCAGCTGGATGACTGTGATCTGACTTTGAAAGACCTGAACCTGATGTCGCAGTCGTTCGTGCGCACACTCGAAGGCATTTACCACGCGC
>JANOHG010000587.1:0-1171 GCA_031406375.1 Archangiaceae bacterium
CGTCGAGCGCACCCGAATGCTCACCCGCTCGAATCATATTCACGTACAGCTTCCCGAAGACCTTCTCGTGAACCTGTAGGGCATCTCCAAGCGACGAGCCCTCATTCACCTTCTGCTTCGTCTCTGAAAGCACCCGCTTCAGTCGTTCTTTGTCGACCTGGTCAACCAGCGCGGTCAGCGCCTCGACCAGCGTGACTCCCGCGCCAAGCAGGGTGGCGAGTTGACGGGTCATGATCGCGATGTCGTCGGTGCTGATTCTACCGGTGGCGAACTTGCGCAGGTTGACGTCTTGATTCAACGCCACGCCCACCGCCCCAGCGGTCTTCTTCGCGCTGCCCTTCAGCTTCTTGCCCGTGACGTCGGCCTGGCCAAGGACGTCGGTCAGAAAGATGCCGTCTTTGCGCAGCACTCCACGCAACCCCTTTGGGCTGTCAGCCTCTTTGAGGCCAGTCACCGCCTTTCCGGCCTCGTTCAGGCCTCGGTATTCAAAGACAGCCATGGCGGTTTACATGTCCTCCTGGGTGACGCTGAGAACCTCGGCGATGGTGGTTTCTCCGTTGGCGATCTTCAGGGCGCCGTCGTCGAGCAGGGACAACATCCCCTTTTCCATCGCCTTCTTCTTGATTGTTCCCGAGTCGACGTTTTTCAGCACCAGTTGCCGGATGTCGTCGTCGACCAGCAACAATTCGTAAAGCCCGGTGCGGCCGCGGTAACCGTTCTTGCCGCAGGTGGCGCAGCCTTCGGCGCGGTATGCGTCGCCGCCGCCCAGCGCCTTGAATCGCTCGCGCGTCATCCCGAGCTTTGCGAGCTCTTCGTCGGTGGGGGTGTACTTCACCCGGCATTCCTTGCAGACGCGCCGCACCAGGCGTTGCGCGAGGACGCCGGTCAGCGAGCTGGCGACGAGAAACGGCTCGATTCCCATTTCGACCAGCCGGGTGACCGCGCCGGCCGAGTCGTTGGTGTGCACGGTCGAGAAGACGAGGTGACCCGTCAGCGAGGCTTCGATCGCTATTTGCGCCGTCTCTTTGTCGCGGATTTCGCCGACCATGATGATGTCGGGATCTTGTCGTAGAAAGCTGCGCATTCCCGCCGCGAAGGTCAGGCCGATCTTCGGCTGGATCGCCATCTGGCCGATTCCCTTCAGCTGGTATTCGACCGGGTCTTCGACGGT
>JANOHG010000592.1:0-7671 GCA_031406375.1 Archangiaceae bacterium
TGCAGGTGTTTGGGGGCAGGCCTCACGACGACTGAGACCTTGGCTTCTCGTTTGATCCCAGGGGGTTGCGGTTGGGTGGCCAGAAAACCGCAGTGTTGCAATCAGGTCACGTGCAGGTGGCGACGCCAAGGTGCACGTCGAAGAGGCGTGCTGAAGTACGGTGGCGCGCCTTGATGCGCTCTCTCAACTCGATCCTCCGCTTCTCGCTTGGTTTTGTCATCGTGGCCGTCGGCTCGGTTCTTACCGTCGCTGCGGCGCTGCCGTTGATTCCATGGCGCACCGCCAGAATCCGGCTTTGCAACTTCTACGGCCATACAGTGGGGCGCGCGGTGATTGCGTGCGCCGGTGCAGACCCGGTCGTCCGAAATCGCGAGCGACTGAACGCTTCGATGCCGGCGATCTACGTCGCGAACCACACCTCGACGCTGGACGCGTTCATCGCCATCTGGCTTTGCCCCTACGGAGGTTGTGGGGTGTTCAAGAAGGAAATCGCCTGGATTCCGTTCTTCGGGCAGCTGCTCTTGCTTTCGGGGCACCTGATGCTGGACCGCAGCAACACCGGTCGCGCGGTCGACGCACTCAAGGATGTCGCGGTGCTGGTGAAAGCGAAGCGCTTGGGAATTTGGATCATGCCCGAAGGAACGCGCAGCAAAGACGGCCGCCTCAGACCATTCAAGAAGGGCTTTGTGCACCTGGCGATCGCAACCGGCCTACCCGTGGTTCCGGTGGTGGTCCATGGCGCGCACCGCAACTGGCCGTTGGGTCTGCTGAACTTGCAACCGATGCAAGTGAAGATCGACGTATTGCCGGCGATCGACACCCGCACGTGGACGGAAGAGAAGGCCGGGGACCACGCAGAGTCCGTTTATGAAGCGCTGAAGACGGCGCTGAACGACGACCAGAAGCCGCTGAGCCTCCCGATCGCGGCCTGAGCATTCAACGCCCGGCGACGCAGTCGTCGAGGTACCGCGCCAACGCGAGCTCGTGCCGCAACGGAAGATCGGTGAACACCACCCGGACCCGATTGTCGGAGCCCATCGGCACGATGCGGGCAAGCTTGGCAGGCAGCTTCAATTCTTCCTCGTGCTCGGGTACGCGGAAGCACACCTCGAAGCTCTCTGACCGCGGAGGAAATTCGGTGTTCCACGACGCGCCGCCGAGGCCGACCTCGCCTTCGAAGACATTGGGGACGCCACCTTCGTCCGAGTTGACCACCCACAGTCTTAAGGGAACGCGCGGCGACGCGCGCCGGTCTTCTTCGCGTCGCTCTGATTTCCGTTCGATCGCTTCGGGCACCAGACCCAGAGCGCGACGTTCCATCTCGCGGCGATCGCTGAGCATCGAGCTGGGCGAGGCCCGAGGCAGAATCCCGTCATCGGACGACGCGTGAAGGTCGGCGATGTTGATGAAGCCGTCATCGGCGCCAATCAATTTTCCACCACGAAGCCGAAGAGCTCGAGCGGCGCCGCTAGGAACTCGGCGCGGCGGTTTTCAGCAAACGCTTCTTCGGTGGTGCTGTCGATCAGCCGAACTTCTTCGCCAAAGGTTACCGACTCGACGGCAGACGGCGAAATGCCGAGTTTGATCAAGTACGACCGGGCAGCATCGGCCCGACGTTGCCCAAGCGCGAGATTGTATTCGACGGTTCCGCGCTCGTCGCAGTGGCCCGCGATTCGGATCGAAGCCCAGGGTTGTTCACGCAGCTGATCAGCGAGCCGCCGCAGTGAGATTGCGTCGTGCTGAGTTAGCGTCGCGTCGTCGAAGCCGTAGTGCAGCACCGTCTGTTTGAGAAGGGCCGGAAGCAGGTCGGGCTGCCCGGTACGCACGTAGACCGGACCATTGGTTGGGTCTGGCGTTTCTGCGAGTACGGCCCTGCGAGCGCAACCGGGAGTGAAAAAAACTACGAGCGCAACCATGCAGACATTCGTCTTGATCATGTTTGATGTTCCCCGTGTTCGTGTTTCGAGGCGAGCAACAGGTTGTCACAGGCCTGCAGCTGATCAATTTTTTGGCGCGCACCGCACGCGAAGCGCCAAGCGGATCCGCTACGGTCGGCGCCGATGGAACTCGGGAAGCGAGGATGGCTGGTGAAGTTGCTCGACGTGGAGGTCGAGGCGCATCGCCCCGATCTGCTCTCTCAATCCTCGATCGACGCGATGGCGCTTGCGAGCCTTCCTGCGCGTGCGCGGCGCTACTTGCGGGGAATTTTTCGCGAGAGCGGACTGCTGTATGGGACGCCCTCGAGCTCAAGCTTGGGAAGCGCCGCGCCCGAAGAGACGCTGTTTCTCGCCGTGGTGAGAACGTTGTCCCGGGTTGCGCTGGATGTGGCGGTGCTCACCGACGCACCGCCAGCGCCGCGACGCGAGCAGCTGCTGTTGTTGCTCGCCGCGACGTTCGGCCAGCTCGACGACGCCGAAGAGGTTCACCATCGAATCGAGCGTGCCGGGAAGAGCTGGCCGTTGCCAGCGAAGCTGTGGGCGCGGGTGGAAGAAGCGCTCGAAGAGCGTGCGATGTCGCTCACAGGAGACCCCTACTTCGGGCTCGTACTCCACAACGGCGCCATCTACGCCGACGCCCAGGTCTTCGGCCGCATCGCGCTCGCGTACTTCAGCCGCGCGAGCTTTCCACGGGCTGCAGCCGAGCGGCGACTGCACTTCGCCGCGGCGCAGAAGGCGCTGCTGGTGCAGGTTTTGGTGGGGCTGGTCTGCGCCGAACGAAAGCCGTCGTTTCCCACGCGTCGCGCGATTCTTCGTCAGATAGACGACCTCCATCTGCCGTCTGCTTTCGAGAGCAGCGTCCGAAACTTCGCCACGAGGGCCTTCGAGAAGACTCCTTCGATGCGCGCGGTGCTGAAGGAAGTACGCAGTCGCGACCTGAAGCGCTTCATCCTCGAGCAGACGGTGCTTGCTTCGCTGGTCGACGGCCGGCGATCTCCTCAAGAGGTGCAGTGGGTCAAAGGCCTGCGCGAGATGCTCGGTGTTTCGGAGTCCGATGGAAAGCGCATCGAGCTCGAGATGGCTGAGTTCTATGCCCGCCACCGCGGCGTAGTGGATGTCTTCACTGTCTCTGCGGGCGCCGACGTGATGGGCCAGGAACTCGTTCACTCGATGCAACGCACCGTCGAGAAGAATTTTCAGCGGTTGATCCAGGAAGTGAAGGAAACGGGCGAGCTGTCGGTGCTGCTAACGCGCGCCGCGCGCGGGCAGAAGCTGACCCGCGACGAACGCAAGGCGATGCGCGAGCAGCTCATCGACGTTGCGAAGGTGATTCCTGCGCTGGCGATTTTCGCAGCGCCCGGAGGAATCTTGCTGCTGATTGCGCTGGCGAAGGTGCTGCCGTTCAACATCCTGCCGAGTGCTTTTCAGGACGAGCCCGAAGAAGGGGACTCAGCCGAGATTGAAAAGGACCTCGCGAGGTAACGGCAGTCGGTGTGGTAGGCAAAAGCATGCCAGTGGAAATGCGGTTTTGCCCACGCTGCGCGGCAGAGCTGACGGACAAAATCGAGGAAGGCCGCACCCGCCGCGTCTGCGTGAATGAAGGCTGCGGCTTCATCTATTACGGAAATCCCCTGCCGGTGGTCGCCGCCATCGTTGAACACGAAGGGCAGGTTGTGCTGGTACGTGGGCACGGGTGGCCAGCAAAGCTGTTCGGTCTGGTGACTGGTTTTCTCGAGGCCGCCGAGACGCCCGAGCAAGGCGTGCTGCGCGAAGTGAAGGAAGAGCTCGACCTCGAAGCAGAGGTCATCTCACTCGTCGGCGCGTACAGCTTCGAGCTGCGCAACGAGGTGATTATCGCTTTTCACGTACGAGCCACTGGCGAGTTGAAGCTGGGTGCAGAACTCGAGGGCTTCAAGAAAATCGACCCCGAGAAACTTCGGCCCTGGGACTTCGGAACCGGGTTCGCGGTACGCGACTGGCTGCTCAGACGTCCTTCGGGCTCTTGAAGAAGGTCTGCTGGTAGTAGGCGAGCTCGCCAATCGACGCGCGCAGATCAGACAGAACGGTGTGTGACGCCTCGACCTTTGAGCGCCCCGAGGCGTTCGGGTACCACGCGCGGGTGAGCATCTTCAGGCCCGAGACGTCGAGCATCCGGTAGTGCAGGTACCGGTCGAAGCCGGGCATGTAGCGGGTGATGAACGAGCGATCGGTGTGAATCGAATTACCGGCGAGGATGCCTTCGCCAAAATCGATGTGTCGGCTAATCAACGCGGTCGCTTCCTTCTCTGCCGTGCGCAGCGAGCAGTCGGACTTCCGCACCCGCTCGAGCAACCCATTCTTGGTATGCATCTCTTTGACGAACGGCTCCATTCGATTGAGCACGTCTTCCGGCTGCCAGACTGCGCGCTCGAACTCGGCGATTGGCTTCAGGTCTCCGCCGGTGATGACGATGCCCATCTCGATGATCGCGCAGAAGTCGGGATCGAGCCCGGTCATTTCGAGGTCGCACCAGACGAAGCGGATGTCGGTATTCGCAGTCCCCATGAGTGAGGTGTTGTCACGCCGCGCGCATTGTGTCGAGCGGCTTTCTGTGAGTTAGAGCGCGGCATGGACGCCGCGACACTCAAAAAACGCCTCTGCAATCCGGTCGATGGTGGGCCGGTGGATCAACTGGCTGAGCTCACGCTGAACGCGCTGCTCGACAAGAAGTTGATGACCTTGCTTCCCGAAGATCTCGTGGTGCGCACGCTGCGCCTGGCGATTGAAGGTTGGCTGCAGTCACAACAAGCGGTGCCGGCGTTGAATCGGTTGGTCGAAGCGGTGGTGAAAAAGCTGCAGGGCGGGGGCCGGAAGTTGGGCGAAGTGATGGCGCACGAATTGAAGGCCACCGTGCTCCAGATGCTCGAACGGCCGTACTCACCCGACCGGAACCTGGTGCTGACCATCATCGACCGACCGCCGGTGCGTGAGCTGATTCGTGGGTTGCTGCTGCAGACCGTGACCGACTTCGGAAAGAAAGTGACGTCACCCGTCGCTGGAGTCGCCAAATCTCTGGGGGGGCTGGCGCGGTTTGCGGTCGACACCGCCAAGGCGCGGTCGGGAGCAATCGGGTCGATGGTAGGAGCAGTCTCTGAAGAGGTCGAACGCCAGCTCGAGAAGCGGGCGGTCGATTTCGTGGATGCCTCGATGTCGAACGTCTTTGGAGAGCTCGCGGATTCAGTGAGCAACCCCAAGCGCGCTCACGAAGCGGCAGAACTGCGGGTCGCGTTCTTCGAAGGCGTGCTCGAGCTGACCCTTCCTCAGTTGGCGCGTGAGCTGATGAACCTCGATGTGCCCGGGGGAGCTCGGGTGCTGCGCGAAGGGCTCGAGCAGTGGGTCGAAAGCCCTGCGTCTGAGGAAGCGCTGAAGGACTTTGTGGGTCGACTCACCCAGGTAGAAGGCGGCCGTTCGTTGCGAGAGCTGCTCGAAGAAGCTGGCCAGCTGCAAATGTTCCGGGTCATCGGCCGCGAGGCGCTGCGGGCTCGAATGGCGCAAGTGGTCGACGCGCCGCCATTCGCCGCGTGGCTCGAGCAGTGGATGTAGGATTAGAACGGATTAGAACGGCAGCGCCGAGACGACTGCCGTGCCGCCGGTGGGCAGCTCGAGCACGGTGCCAGCCACCAGGCAGTCGCGGTGGACATAGCCGAGCGCGATCACCTGATTGAGCTTTGGTGAGGCAACGACAGAAGTGATCCAACCGACCTTCTTGTTGCCGCGCCGAAGCTCAGTGCCCTGTGCCGCCGCCTGGGTCCCCAGCAGCAAGCCAGCGACCTTTCGCTGCATCTGCCCGCGGTGGGTGGCGCGCGCGATGACTTCCTGGCCGATGTAGCAACCCTTGGTGTACGAGATGGCGCGATCCAGCGAGGCCTCGAGTGGAATGGTGGTCTCGACCAGTTCGGCACCCCACCGCGGTTGGCCTGCTTCGACGCGAAGGACTTCGAAGGTGCCGTGGTCGATGCAGGGAACGTCGCAAAGCGCGGCGCGAACCGACTCGAGCGCGGCGCGGTGAATCACCACGTCAACCGGGGTTCCATGCAAACCGATCAACATTCCGACCTGGGCGCCGGAAGGCAGCACCCCCAGCAGCTCGGAATGTCGGGGGCCGAGCAACCCGATGACCGCGAGATCCGAAGCGTCCTGCAGCTCGGCATCTTCCGAAATGAGGTATTTCTCGAGGAATGCTTTGACCGTGGGCAGCGCGCCTGGCTCGAGGTCGAGGATCACATCCTCATCGCGCTTGAGGACACGCAGGTCGGCGACCATCGCGCCCTTCGGAGTGAGCATCGCCGCGTAAAGCGAAGAGCCAACGCCAAGCTTTTCGACGTCGTTGGTCACCATCCCTTGGACGTAGCTGACCCGATCGCCGCCAATCACCCGCAGTTGCTGACGTTCTGACAGATCCACCCACACGGCATGTTCGAGTGCAGCCCGATAGGTGACGGAAGAAGCGGAAAGGAGCACCGCATCTATATAGAGGCTTTGCGCCACTCTCGCTGCACGTTAAGAGCACACGCGTCGTGAACAAGATCTCTCCAAATGCCTTGAGCCTGATGCTGGTGACCGCATTGGCCGAGTCGTTGTTGTCGGTCTACCAGTGGATGGAACTGATGCTCGTTCGCGCTGGGGGCACGGCCACCTGCGCGATCAACGACACGGTGAACTGCTCGACGGTGTGGGGCTCGGACTTCGCGTCGCGGGTGCATGCGCTGGTCGGGATGCCGGTCGCGGGTCTGGGCCTTGTCTGGGGCGTGACGGCGTTCGGTGTGACGGTGGTGCTCGCGCGAAAGCTGATTTCGGGTGACGACGTCACGGGTCCGATTGCCGCCGCGAAAGTTTGGGCGGCGCTGGGGGTGTTGTCCTGCATCACCTTTGCGGTGGCTTCCGCGAAGATTGGTGCGCTGTGCCTGACGTGCCTGGCTACCTACGCGCTGACGATCGGTTTCGCATTGCCGGTGTTGTTGTTGTTGCCCAAGCCGCGATCACTGAGGCCCGCGGCGGGTTGGCTCGCGTCGATTGCGGTTCCAGTTTTCCTGCTGCTGCTATGGCCAGGAAGCCAGACGCCGAAGGGAACCGCTGCCGCGATAAACGAGGGGGTAGAGGGCGTCGACAAGTACTTCGCCGGCCTCGAGTGGGGGCAAGCGCAGGCCACCGCAGAGGCGCGCGCGGTGTGGCTTAAATCGCCCGTGCCAGATACGGGTGCATTCTCGGTGCACGCGCGCCACGGCCCAGCAGACGCACCGGTGAAGCTGGTCGAGTTCACCGACATTCTGTGTGTTCATTGCCGCACCTTGCTCGCGACGCTCGAAGGATTGAAGAAGGCGGTGCCGGCGGCAAACCTGTCAATTGAGCCTCGGTATTATCCGCTCGATTCCGAATGTAATAAAAAAGTCTCGATGACGGCGGGTGACGGGGTGCGGTGTCTGGGAGCGAAGGCGCAAATCTGCCTCGAGCCCACGCCACAATATTGGGCGCTGCGCGAAGAAATGTTCGAGAACCAGTCGGCGCTCAACAAAGAGAAGATTCTCGAGATTGCGTCGAAGGGGTTGTCGCTGGACAAGCTGCTTGCCTGCATTGCTGCACCCGAGACTCAAGCCCGAATCGATGAAGACGTGGCATACGCTTCGCTGTACGACCCAAAAGGAACGCCGATTGTATTGGTGAATGGGCGCGAGACTCTGCCGGTTGCTCCGTTTCT
>JANOHG010000600.1:0-8134 GCA_031406375.1 Archangiaceae bacterium
TCGTCCACCACCCAGTAGCTGCTCGGCGATACGATCACCGAGACTCACGTAGCTGGGCGACCTAACTCGTCGAGCACCCGCCAGGAAATAACGGTTCCCCTCTGCAGCTGAATCTCGACCGCCGCCTCACCTGCCCCCACCTTCACCGGCACCGTGGCGGCGACGAATCCGGCAGCCGAAGCGCGCACCAGGTAGTCGCCTTGACCGATTGGGCCAAAGCCCACCAAATCACCGGTGCGCGCCTTCCGCCGGGCGACCGGGGCTCCGGTTGGGATCAGCAACTCGACCAGCGGCTCAGGGGCAGGTTGATCGACTTCGTCGACCACCGTCACTGCGATTCGCCCACCGTCTTCGAGGTCGAGATTGATTCGGGTCACCAGCGAGTCGAGCAGCACCGTCTGCGGCGCTGACGAGAGGCCCCCCGATACCGCCGTGACCATCACGCGATCGGGGTAAAGCTCAAGGAAGGTCGCCAGCCCTTGCTGACTTGTCGCTTCGCGGGTGAGGTGATCGCCCGCAACCTTCACCATTCCGTCGATTGGCTTTCCTCCATGGGTCAGCGTCACTTCGAGCCGGCGCGGCTTGAGCAAGGTGAGCCGCAAAGGCACCGGCCCTGCTTCAACTTGGGACAGCGACGTCGGAAGTCGATTGGGAGCCTCGGCCAGCAAATAGAATGGGCCTTCGCCCAGCCCCGTAAGCTCGAAGATGCCCTGCGCATCGGCGGTGGTCCGATGAAAGATCGCCAGCCGCCGAGAGACCGCATGCACCGTGCCTGCGACAGGGTTGCCATCCTCGTCGCGAAGCTTTCCGGCGATCGAGCGCAGCCCCGGCAGAAACAGCTCGACGTCCTCTCCCGGAGCGGCACGTTCCTTCAGCCCGTCGCCAAACCCTGCAGCGTGCGCCCAAACCGTAAAAGACACCCCGGCCAGGCGATCGAAGCGAAACTCGCCTTTCGCGTCCGACCGCGTCGTCGCGCCGTGGCTCAATTGCCCGCGGTTCGCGTTCAACAGCGCAGCCGTCGTCTGCGCGGAAGCGCGCGCTCGGCACGACAACTGAAGCTCGCCGCAGACCACGCACTTGTGCGCAACCACGCTCTGCTGGCCGCTGGCGGCCAGAAAGACTTCGGCGTCGCGCACCGGGTTTCCAACGGGATCACGAACGACCCCCTTCAGCGTCAAACCCTGGTCGCGCGCCAGCACCTCGACCGGAACGAACTCAGGCAGCGTCGCGACGGTTTGCGGGACCTCGACCACCGGAGGAGCTTCGTCAGCGGCCCTGAACCAGAAATACCCCGCCACAGCGAGGATCGCGACCACCACTCCAGTGACGAGCCACCTTCGCATATTTGGGATGACCTGCAGCCCAATAGGCTACCGCTGATGACGCACAACGAGCGAGGGCGATCGGGCGATCATGCGCAACCAGCATTGGTGTGGCACATCAATGCTCCAGCATTCTGGCTCGCGGTATGCTTACGGTCTTCGCGATGCCGACGACCCGACGAGCGCCTGAGTTCTTCTCAGCGGTGCCATTGCTCGCGGTCGCGATCCTCGCCACCAACGACCACTTCCTCAAGGCAGCGTTTCACAACACGCTGACGGGAAAGCTGTCGGACTTTGCGGGGTGCTTTTTCCTGCCGCTCTATGTTTCGGCGATGCTCGCGTTCGTCACCCGATGGTCGCTCGAGCGGCGAATGTGGATAGGCGCTGCCACCACGCTTTCGATCTTCGTCCCCGTCAGCGTTTCTCGGCCTGCCGCCGATTTCGTTTGTCGACTGGTCGAGCTGATCGCAATTCCGTTGGGAATTGGCCCCCAGCGCATCGCCAGTGACCCCACCGATCTGATCGCAGTCCCGATGATCTGTCTTGCATTCCTCTACTCAAAAAAGGTGAACCGATGCGAACCTTCGTCCAATTGACCGTGCTGGTGTCAACCGCGGGAATCTTGATCGCGACCAGCAGGTCCCCAACTCCGTGCGCCAGCGAGACCGTCAATCTGCGTGCAGACACCACCTGTGGTCCGACCGCGAATCTGGCAGTCACCTCGAGCTCGTCGTGCGCCATCAACGCAACCGGCGCCGACTTTGGGGGTCTACCGACCCTGGGCTTTATCGACGCGCAGTTCCCAGATGCAGGCGTGGCAGATGGGTTCCAGCTTACCGGCCTAACGGTGGACGGCGGCAGCTTCCGGACGTGCGTTGCGACCAAGGCTTCCGTTGGGCTCACGATCGAATGTCAGCCGACCTGCGGCAGTCCGGACGCCGGCGATTGTCAAAAGTGCACCGGCACTCTGACCCCGCAGTAACCGAAAGATCAGAAGTCGTAGCGAATCACGATGGTGAGGCCGTACATCTTCGCGCTGTAGGTGTACGACGCCACCGAGTCTGTTGCTTCCTTGTTGGTCTCGCGCGGCAGCAGAATCTGCACCTGGGTCGCGAAGTCGATGTTGACTGGCGCCTGAAAGACCTCAAGCGGGTCATCGAAGTTGAAGCCCACGCCCGCCCCAAGCCCCAGCGTCGTCCCATCGAGAATGTTGGTGCCAGGCGCGTTCTGCTTCGGCACCGGCGTCGGTCGGAAAAACCCGCCCAACCGCCCGGCGATCCGCGTGCTGACGCGGTACTCGAAGCCGAGCCGCGCGTTGAAGGTGTCGCTGAAGCCTGGCGGTTGCAACGGCGAGCTGATGTCGAGGGTGTTCTCGAGGCCGAGCGCTTTGAGCGTGTCACCTGAAAGGTCGATCTCGAGATCCACATACGGAGAAGGCGCCGCGCTCCACCGCTGGTATTCGCCATCGAGCGCAATGGTGAAGTCGGGGGTGACGTCGCACGCGACTCCCAGTGCGACGACATGCGGGGTGTAGTGGGTGTAACCCTGAACGGTGAACGCGAGGATCCCGAAGCCCTGCAGGTCAACGCTGGCGGGAATCTCGTACTTGAGCGCCATCTCGCTGCGGTAGGTGGCTCCGAAACGCAGCCAATGCTTGGGCTTGATCTGCATTCCGAACATCGGAGCGGCCCGGGTCGCCAAATGAGAGTCAATCTGTCGGGATTTCACCGTCTTGTTGAAGAGATCGACACTGACGCTGGCTCCAGAACCGACGATGTCGGCGAGCACCTCGACACCCAGGCCAATCGTCCACCCCTCGAAAATCTTGATCCCCATCCCCGCGTGGATCGTCACCCTCTCGGGGTGCGACTGGTAGTGATACCAGAACGGAGCATTCGCCTCGGGCGCCAACACCCGCACCAGCTTGCCCGAGGGAACGTACACACCCACCCCAAGCGCAACCTTGTTCTTCACCTTCCCGCCCAGCGGAAACAGCAACCCCAGCGTGTACCCCACCGAAGGCGGCGCGCTGCAATAGGTGCAATCGATGTCGCGCTTGCTGTCTTTTTTCTCAATCTGAGCGTCGAGCCGGTTCCACTGAAACGAGAGCCCGAAGTTGACGTCTTTCCGTTCGACCAGCAGCGCCGGATTGTAGAACGTCGCGCTGTAGTCTTTCGCCTCGGCAGTCATTGCTCCGCCCATCGCGGCTGCGCGCGGGCCGAACCCGTAGGTGTCGTAAACGGTGGCGTCTGCCGTGGCCGCGAGCAGCACCGCCCACGTACTGATTGCGCGAATCATTCTTCGGAGAAGGGCTGAATCGCCTGGGCGACAGCGAGTTCCTGCCGGGCTTCTGACAGCTCGGAGTTGGTCGCACGCAACCGGTCGGACAACACCTGCACGAAGCTCCACAGCATCTTGACCGCGAGGATCGACTCACGCTTCATCAACGTCATCAAATCCTGCCGCGCAACCACCATCACCCGCGTTGGCTCAGTCGCTCGAACGGTGGCAGATCGCGGTGCGTTGTCGATCAACCCCATCTCTCCGAAGTGCCCGCCCGCTCGGAGCTCGGCGATCTCCACTCCGTTTTTTTCGATCGCCACCCGGCCGCGAATTACCACGTACAACTCTTCGCCCGGCTGGCCCTCAGTCACAATCTCGCGACCGCCGGGAAACGTGCGGGTCGTCGCGATCGACAGCACCGCCGTTTGCTCTTTGTAAGTGAGGTGACGGAAGAGCGGAATCTTCTTCAGCGCTTCCATGCGCGACTGCGCTTCAACTGTCTCTTCTGACGCCGCGCCCGCTTCGCCTGCCACCTTCACCACAACCGCGGTGATGTTGTCCTTGCCGCCGCGCTCGTTGGCCAGGTCGATGAAGCGCTGAGGTAATTCAGCGCTCGAGACCGCAGCAACCAGCGGCGCAACTTCGTCGTCGGCCAGGTAGCCGTGCAGCCCATCGCTGCACAACACGAACGTGTCGCCCGGAAGCAAATCGACAATCAACGTGTCGACCTGAACTGATTCCTGAATGCCGACCGCGCGGGTAATCACGTTGCGGTAGTTGCTGGTTGCCGCTTGATCTCGGGTAATCGTCCCAGCTTTCAGCTGCGCGGCGATCAGAGTGTGATCTTCGGTGAGTCGATGGCATTGCCCCGCGCGCACCAGGTAGACCCGGCTGTCTCCGACGTGCCCGATGACCCCGCGGTTTCCGGCGATCACCATGCAGACGAAGGTGGTTCCCATGCCCCGCTTGGTCGCGTCGGTCGAGGCTGTCTTGTAGATGTCGGCGCACGCACGCTGAATCGCGATTTCGACCAGGGAAGCAGCGGCCGCGCGCGTCGCTTGGCTGGCGTCTTTCGCGAGATCCTTGAGGACGTTCTTGTTGGCTTGAACGTGCTGCTTCACGACTTCGGTCGCCCGGTTGCTGGCAACCTCGCCGGCCGCGTGGCCACCCATGCCGTCGGCCACAACGTACAGACCCAACGCTGAATCGAACAGCATTGCGTCTTCGTTGTGCTGCCGCTTGCGGCCGACGTCTGTCAGGCCATGCGCTTCGGTAGTGAGCACGGAAACAAGACCTTACGGGACGCGATCAGAGCAGAGCAAGAATGTTTCCAACCCGAATGCGCTTCATCGCCCCGAATTGGTTCGAAGGTGAGCCACGAAGCCGTCAGGAAGGAAGTACGTCAACTCGACGTTACCCACTCGTATCCGGGCAGCATTGGCGAGCGGTGTCTGGACCCTGGCGGTGAGTCTTTTTCCGGAAACCAGAGTGCCGTTCCTCGAGCCGGCGTCGACGATCGCCCACAAGTCGGTCGTCTCATCGCGAACGAACCATGCGTGGAAGCGCGATACCGACTGCGCATCAATCTCGATGTCGTTGTTTGCGGTACGGCCGAGCGTAATCCGTCGCTGAAACGCATTGTCCTTCGTTTTCTCGAGGAAGGTAACCGTCGGCTGGTCGCGGCCAATCGAGCTCGCAGTGGCGCCGCTGCCCGTTTTGAAACGAAAGTCATTCTCGTCGTCCTCGAGCTCGTCCTGTGAGGTGGGGGCACGTGCCGAGGGCTCGTATAGGAGCACGCTTCGCCCAGAAAGCTTCGTCTCGAAAACTTTGGGATCCTTCAGGTAGCGTTGGACGCAGCCGAGCAAAAGTTCAGGCACTGCGCAACGAAGCTAGTAGAGCAACGCATTGTTGGTACAGCGCCGGGCGCGCCTCTGCAATCCAGGGAAGGTCAACAACCACCTTCAGGTAGAATGCAGCATGTCGGCTGAAGTAGACGGCGCGGGCGAGGTCGTCGAGCACCGCTTGGTTGAAACCGAGGCGCGCTGAGGCTTGGGCTCGCGCAAAGTAGAGTGTGGGTGCATCGGCGAAGCGGCCCAACGCCACTGCGAGCCGTCGCTTGGCAGCGAAGACCGACAATTCGAGGTTGAACGGATTGACCCGATGCCGAAGGAAGAGATGCTCGCGCAAATACACCTCGGCAGACGTGCCAAGTCGGGAAGAGACGAGCCGATCGAGCGCAGCGTGTGGTTTGGAGTGCGTGAGGGCGAGCGTCGTCAGCCATTGAGATTCGCCCCCTGAGAACCCGGCACCCTCAAACCGCGAAGGGTCGATGGATGCTCCCGAGACAAGTGTCGTGAGCATCGCATGCCTCGCTTCAGCGCCTTTCTCTGGGCGCACGCGCAAGACAGGCGGCAGCTCAAGGGAGCCGTCAGCAATCGGATCGGTCGACGCAGGCAATAGCCCTACGAGCAGCGACTGCCAATCAATGCGGTGAAGCGTCGGAAAGCCTCCCGCCTGGGCGCGCATTCGCCGGATGTTGAGTCGATGAAGGCCGATGACGGTGGTTGCGTAGGCGGCTGCGACTGCGCCCACGACGAGCGCACTCACGGCTGCTTGTCTTCGTTTTCGGTGTCGGTGTTGGCCGGCGTCATCAATGGCCCGTCTTCGTCGGATTCGGGTGAGACATCGACGATTCGGTATTCCTCGCCAAGCCATTTGCCGAGGTCGACTTCGCGGCAACGCACGCTGCAAAAGGGAAACGCCGGGTTGCCAGCCCGGGGAAGTGCGTCGCGCTTACAGATTGGGCAACGGGCTGCCATCGATCTAAAGACTGTATCGGCCACGGTGGAAAAGCGAACCCTTCTCTTCTTGCTGCTGTTGATGAGCGCCGGCTGCCGCGAGGGAACCACCAAGAACGTCGACCCCCTTCCCCCGGAACCCACCTGCGGAGACGGCAACATCAGCCTCGTCGAAGACTGCGAGGGTTCGAATCTGAGAGACGCGACGTGCAAATCGCTCGGTTTCGATGAGGGCCAGCTGACCTGCGCCAACTGCAAGTTCGTGAAGTCGCAATGCAGCAAGCGGTGCGGAAACGATTCGGTGGATCCCGGTGAAGAATGCGACGGAAAGCGCGGCGTCGGCGCGTGCGCGACCTTCGGATACCAGGCATGCACGGCGATCTGTCGTCTGGACGCGAGCCACTGCGTGCCGGTGCTGTTCCAAACGGGGGCGGCGCTGTCGGCGGCAAAAGGAGGCCCCGCGCTGATCGCAGACCTGGAACCAAAGGGGCTGGGCGACTTGGTGATGGCGGTGCAATCGTTCGGTCGGCTCGAGACGTTCGGGTATCTGATCGAGCAGGGGTTTGTGGCCGGGCGGAAGCTGTCGTACGGCCGGGCGCCGCTGGAGGTCGCCGCGGGCGACATCGATGGCGATGGGCGAATGGACGTGTTGTCGATCAACGACGACGGAGCGATCGATCGTTACCTCTATTCAGGAACTTCGTTCGCGTTCGCGACTCTTGCCGATGCGGGGTGTCCTGCATCGCAGTTCCTTGGCACGACAGTGGGTTTGGCCGATGCAGGCGCGACCGTGTTCGCCCTCGGCTGCGCAGATGCGGGGGCGTATGGGGCGGTGATTGTCCAGCGGGCTGGGCAGATGCCGGTGACGCTCGCGGTGTCGACGTCGGCGGCGGCACTTGGCGATGTCGATGGCGATGGCCGTTCAGATCTGCTCTTCGTGTCTGCAGGTGCGCTGCAGTCGCGGCTCGCACCCGCCTGGGCTTTGGGGCCGGCGCAAGCACTGCCCGCCAAGCCACTGGCGATCGCCGTGGGCGATCTCGATGGTGATGGCGATCTGGATTTGGCGGCGCTCGAGCCACAGTCGGTGCAGGTATGGGAAAATACGTCGGCGGGGTTTGCACAGAAGCTCGCCTACCCAGTGACAGGCGCTCGGGACTTGAAGGTCGTCGACCTGGATCTCGACGGTCGACCCGATCTGATCTGGCAGCTGGGGGACAAGGCGCAAGCCCGGCGCAACCAAGGGGGCTGGAGCTTCGCGACGACCGAAGGGATGCTCGGCCCTGGCGCGCCGATCTCGATGGCAGTGGGAGATGCGGATGGCGATGGAGATCTGGATGTCGCCTCGACCCACTCGGCCGGAGGCGAGGCCACCATGACCTACGTGTTAGTGAACAAGGTTCGTTGACGCGATCTGGTTTCGTCTGTTACTCGCGCCACGCTTTCTTCATGCCGACTTAGCTCAGTTGGTAGAGCAGCTGATTCGTAATCAGCAGGTCACGTGTTCAAATCACGTAGTCGGCTCACAGTAATTTCAGCAAATGCGGGCGACTGGCTCAACGGCTGGTCGCCCGCTTCTCTTTCTGAGATCTTCGTTCCCCACGGGTGCCGCATGGCTCCTCGGGAGGGACGGTTATGAGAGGAGAGCCCTGGTTGGGTGGCTTCATTCGGGAGACCGATGGCCAGTCGGTCTACGTCATCAGGAAGCAGGTCGACGGGAAGCGGTACGAGGTG